>CAMBLS010000021.1 GCA_945868485.1 uncultured Lachnospiraceae bacterium
GATACTGGCTATTGTATTCTTTACTGGCCTTATGTGACTTACAGAAATGCCAGATATACCCATATCTTTCACACGGTAACAATTACAGCAACTTACCTCACCATGATTGAGTGTATGGCAGCAGTGCTTCTTCTTAATAAACTGGTAAAGAGCCGTAAATTAAAGGACTGCTGGAAGGAACTGGTTCTCTTCGGAGTATCCTCTTCCTATATGATGTTTACCATGTCCAGAACAGCATTTTTAGCTGTAGGCGTAGCACTCTTATTTGCACTCATTATTATGTCTGTGGGAATGGGGAAGAAGAAGCTGCAGAACTTTGGAAAGAATTTGGGAATGATGGCGCTGGCAGTTCTTGTGTGCTTTCCTGTAACTTTTAGCATGCAGAGAAATATACCTGCTTTAGTGAGTGAACCTTATTTATATGAAATTGAATACTCTATGTATTGCCCTGATGATGTAATGCGAGGCAGAAAACTTGGTTCAGAAAACTTTATGAGTGTGGGGCGTTTTATCGATGTGTTTGCTGAAAAGCTCTTCGGAATCCCTGAGGGAACCTTTGATGTTTATGGCGAAATTGAAGAATATGAAAGAACTCATGCCAATGAGGCATCAGTAGACAATCACCTTTTGATAGCGTCTGCAGACTATATTCCAGATGGAGTCGGGGAGGAAGAAGAGGATTATACCAACGGAAGACTGGATATCTTCCGTTCCTATATCGAGCAACTGAATATGACCGGACATGAGGAGATGGGTGCGACCCTTAAAAATGGGGAGATTGCCACTCATGCACACAATATTTATCTGCAGGTAGCATATGATCATGGAATTCCGGTAGGCATTGCGTTTCTGCTGGTAGGGATTGTGACGTTTGTCATGTCTCTTTGGTATTATTACAAGAAAAGAGAGGTAGTTGCCTATGCAGCATTACCGGTAGTTGTGACGATAGCAGTTGCAGTTGCAGGTATAGTGGAGTGGATTTTCCATTTAAGCAATCCCTGTGGATTGCTTCTGATGCTTGTAATTACCCCTTTGGTGTTTAAAAGTGAGAATTAAAGGTTAGCCATGAGCAAAGAAAAAAGAGAAAAAAAAGTATTTAATGTAAAACTGTTATATAGGAGAACAGCACTGATTATTTATGATGTAATCAGTGTAATTGCGGCCAGTTATCTTGCGCTGCTAATGCGTTATAACTTTGATTTGTCAGAAATTCCAAGTCATTTTATAAGTCCTATTAACAGGTTTCTACCGTTCAATATCATTATCACGCTGCTGGTGCTGTATTTGTTCAGGATGTATCACAGTCTGTGGGCATTTGCAGGAGAAACGGAATTACAGAATCTGGTAATTTCCAGTGTGATTTCAGCAGTCTGCTACAGTGTGGGAATCCAGTTCTTCCGAACAGAAGGAGAGCTGGCGGTTCCAAGCAGCTATTATTTCCTGTATGTGTTTTTGCTGATCAGCTTTATCTTTGTAAGTCGTTTTTCTTACCGGTTTTTCCGTGGATTGAAGCATAAGCAGCAGAATAAGAATAACAGCATTTCGGTTATGGTGATTGGGGCAGGAGAGGCTGCAAACCTGATCATTAAAGAGATTGTAAACAGTAACTTTTCTACCATGGTTATCCGCTGTATCATTGATGATGATAAAGGAAAATGGGGAAGATTTATTCAGGGAATCAAGGTGGTTGGCGGCAGAGATAAGATTATTGAATGTGCCGATATTTATGGAATTGACGAGATTATTGTGGCAATGCCTTCCATTTCCAGATCGGAACTGTCTGCAATTTTGGATATCTGTAAGGAAACCAGCTGTAAGCTGAGAGCGTTGCCGGGAATGTATCAGCTGGTAAACGGAGAGGTCAGTGTCAGTAAGCTGCGGGATGTGGAAGTAGAGGATTTACTTGGGAGAGACCCCATTGAGGTGGATCTGGACTCCATTCTTGGCTATGTAAAAGGGAAAAGGGTACTGGTAACAGGGGGTGGCGGCTCCATCGGAAGTGAGCTCTGTCGCCAGATTGCTTCCCATCAGCCGGCACAGCTGATTATTCTGGATATTTATGAGAACAATGTTTATGATATACAGCAGGAGCTGAAAACCAAATATCCTGAACTTCCGTTGGTAGTTTTAATTGCATCAGTGCGCAATACGAACAGGATGAACTGGATATTTGAACACTACAAGCCGGAAATTGTTTACCATGCAGCAGCCCATAAGCACGTGCCATTGATGGAGGCAAGCCCTAACGAGGCGGTCAAAAATAATGTATTTGGTACATGGAAGACAGCGCAGGCTGCAGCCATGAATGATGTGAAACGATTCGTTATGATTTCGACAGATAAGGCGGTAAACCCTACCAATATCATGGGTGCCAGCAAGCGTATCTGTGAAATGATTATTCAGACCTTCAATAAGCATTATGATACAGAATTTGTGGCGGTAAGATTCGGAAATGTATTGGGCAGTAACGGAAGTGTGATTCCTTTATTTAAGAAGCAGATTCTGGCAGGAGGACCGGTAACGGTGACTCACCCGGATATTATCAGATATTTTATGACTATACCGGAAGCGGTATCACTGGTGTTACAGGCAGGAGCTTACGCCAAAGGTGGAGAGATATTCATTCTGGATATGGGGAAACCGGTAAAAATTCTGGATCTTGCCAAAAACCTGATTCGTTTATCCGGTTATCGAGTGGGAGAAGATATTAAAATTGAGTTTACCGGATTAAGACCAGGAGAAAAACTGTATGAAGAGCTTCTGATGGCAGAGGAAGGCATGACTGAAACTGCAAATAAGCTGATTTATATTGGTAAACCCATAGAAATAGATGAAAGTCGTTTCTTTGTGCAGCTTAAGAATTTGAAAGAAGCATCTAAGAATGAAAGCAATGACATCAGACCGATGATCAAGGAAATTGTGCCTACTTATCATTATAATGAGGAATAAGGGCGAGAAGGAGAAAAGATGGCAGATAAGCGAATTTATTTATCAAGCCCCACCATGCATGGTGAGGAACAGCAGTTTATCAAGGAGGCATTTGACACCAACTGGGTAGCACCTCTTGGTCCCAATGTAAATGCCTTTGAACAGGAAATGGCAGATTATGCAGGAATTGCTCATGCTTCTGCCCTAAGTGCAGGTACAGCTGCAATCCATCTGGCACTGAAGACCTTGGGAATTGGAGAGGGAGATGTGGTACTGGTTTCCAGCCTGACCTTCAGCGCAACCTGCAACCCTATTGTTTATGAGAAAGCAACCCCGGTATTTATCGATTCGGAAAGAGATACCTGGAATATGGATCCGGCAGCGCTGGAAAGAGCCTTTGAGAAATACCCGGATGCAAAAGCTGTGATTGTGGTTCATTTGTATGGGACTCCGGCAAAGCTGGATGAAATCATGGAGATTTGTAACAGACATCAGGTTCCGCTGATTGAGGATGCAGCGGAATCCTTAAGCAGCACCTATAAGGGAAAGCACACAGGAACCTTTGGAAGGGTAGGAATCTATTCTTTTAACGGAAATAAGATTATTACAACATCGGGTGGTGGAATGCTGGTTTCGGAGGATGAAGAAATCACGAAGAAGGCTACTTTCCTTGCGACACAGGCAAGAGACCCTGCGAGACATTATCAGCACTCCCACATTGGATATAATTACAGAATGAGCAACATTACTGCCGGAATTGGCAGAGGGCAGCTCCTTCACCTGGAAGAGCATAAGGCATTAAAGAAGGCAATTTACAGCCAGTATAAGAAAGCCTTTGTAGATATTTTGGAGATTACATTAAATCCAATGAACCCGGATGGGGATGCAAACTGCTGGCTTAGCTGTATGACCATAGCAAAGGGGTGCAGTGTGACACCGGATATGATAATGGATGCTCTTGAAAAAGAGAATATTGAGTCTCGACCTATCTGGAAGCCCATGCATTTACAGCCGGTATTTGAAGGATATGATTTCATTACGGCAACCGGAAGCAAGCTGGATGGACAGGATGGTGAAAGTGTGTCACAGGACATTTTTGGAAGAGGTCTGTGTCTGCCCAGTGACATTAAAAATACACCGGAGGATATGGAGCAGATCATCCGTATTGTGAGGAAGTGTTTCGGCAGATAAATTGTAGGGAAGGAACTTGGCATGTACAGAAAATTTTTTAAACGTCTTTTGGATATTTTGATTTCACTGACCGGAATGATAGTTCTGTCGCCGGTTCTGCTGATTCTGTGGATACTGGTCAGAATGAAGCTTGGGAAGCCTGCATTGTTTACCCAGCAAAGACCGGGTAAGGACGGCAAAATTTTTAAACTGTATAAATTCAGATCCATGACCGATGAGAAAGATGAAGAGGGAAACCTGCTACCCGATGAGGTAAGGCTTACGGCTTTTGGAAAGAAGTTAAGATCCACCAGTTTGGATGAGCTGCCGGAGCTGTTTAATATTCTAAAGGGAGATATGAGTATTATTGGTCCAAGACCGCTTCTGATTAAATATTTACCCCTTTATAACGAGACACAGAAGCACCGCCATGATGTACGTCCTGGGTTGACAGGATTGGCACAGATCAACGGGCGTAATGCCATTACATGGGAAAAGAAGTTTGAATATGATGTGGAATATGTAAATAAGCTTTCCTTTGGACTTGATTTAAATATCTTTTTCAGCACAATTCGGGCAGTATTAAAGCGGGAAGGCATCAGCAGTGAAAATGATGCTACTATGGAAGCATTTACGGGAACACCTGTAGAGAATGGAGACGAGAATGAACATACTATTTTGTAGCGTTGGAAGAAGATGCGAATTATTAAAAGACTTTCGAAGAACCATGGGAGAGGATATTAAGATTGTGGTTACGGATAACAGTGAAGTGGCACCTGCCATGGCATTCGCTGACAGAGCCTATCAGGTTCCGCTCATCAATGATCCATCCTATATTCCAATGATACTGGATATCTGCAAAAAGGAAAAGATTCAGGCAGTGACAACTTTGATTGACCCGGAAATCATGCTTCTTGCAGAGCACAGAAAAGAGTTTGAGG
Source organism: uncultured Lachnospiraceae bacterium (assembly GCA_945868485.1). Classification (GTDB taxonomy): domain Bacteria; phylum Bacillota; class Clostridia; order Lachnospirales; family Lachnospiraceae; genus Suilimivivens. The sequence continues at coordinate 5,040 of CAMBLS010000021.1, forward strand.
CTTTAGGAGTAACGGTTCTTGCTCCCTACGAGGAAACTGCAAAGCTTTGTTTTAACAAATATGAAATGTACCAGTTTCTTACGAAACATCAGATCAATACGGTTAAGACATATGGCACTTATGGAGAGTTTTATAGCGCCTATGAAGCAGGAGAAATTTCGTTGCCGGTATTTGTAAAACCCAGAACCGGAAGCGGGAGTGTGGGCGCAAGAAAGATAGAAAGCATTGAGCTTTTAGAGCAGGTAACAGGGGCAGATGAAAGCCTGATTATACAGGAGCTTATGACAGGAAAAGATTTGGATGCAGACGTTTATGTAGATACCATCAGCCATAAGCCAGTTGCAATGTTTTCCAAACGTAAGCTTTCCACCACCATTGGGGGTGCCAATAAGACAATTTCTTTTAAGGATGATGCCCTCTTTTCCTTTATTAAGGAGATTTTGTCGGTGATGCAGTTTAATGGTCCGTTGGATATGGATTTCTTCTATCAGGATGGAAAATACTATCTTTCCGAGATTAATCCCAGATTTGGAGGGGCATATCTCCACGCCTACGGTGCAGGTGTTGATTTTGTGAAGTTGATTGCCGAAAATGTTAAGGGCGTTGAGAATCAAGAAATCATTGGCAATTATGAGGAAGACATTGTCATGATGATGTATGACAGCGTTGTAATTCGCAAAAAGAGTGAAATTGATGCTTCCATGATACGATTGTAGAGGATTGGATTTGTCATACTGTGAGGAGAGAGAATGAAGATTCTGATTCTGAGTAATTATGCCAATGGGTTATATTTGTTTAGAAAAGAAGTTCTGAAGACATTCCTGGATTATGGATATGAAACAGTAGTCTCCGTTCCGGGTGATGAGAATTGCAGGAAAATAGAAGAACTTGGATGCCAATTGATTGTTACTGACTTTGAACGGAGAGGAAACAATCCTATCAGGGATCTGGGATTATTTATGAACTATCTCAGATTGTTGAGGGAGCAGAAACCTGATATTGTTCTGACTTACACTATTAAACCCAATCTCTATGGCGGTCTGGCATGCAGATTAAGTAAAGTGCCTTACCTGATTAATGTTACAGGGCTTGGAACTGCCTTGGAAAGACCGGGGATTCTTGGGAAAATTCTCCTGTTATTCTATCGGATTGCTACTAAGAAAGCCGCCTGTGTTTTCTTCCAGAATGAAGGAAACAGGCAGTTTATGCTGGAGAGAAAAATTGGGGGTGGGAAAGACAGACTGCTTCCTGGTTCGGGGGTAAATTTGGAGGAACACCCCTTTTCTGCATATCCTTCAGAACAGGATGGAATTATCTTCTTGGCTGTTCTTCGAATTATGAAAGAGAAGGGAATTGAGGAATATCTCGCTGCAGCAAAGCAAATCAAAGAAGAGTATCCCAATACCCATTTTTATTTAGTAGGAGAATATGAGGAAGAAACCAGGAGTGTTTATGAACCACAGATAGAAGAATTGAGTAGTAATGGTGTAATCCGATATTTTGGACATATTGATTATGTGCATCAGGTTATGTCGAAGAGCCATGTGATTGTTCATCCCTCTTATCATGAAGGATTATCCAATGTGTTGCTGGAGGCAGCAGCCTGTGGAAGACCAGTACTTGCAAGCGACGTACCCGGATGCAGAGAAACGCTGCAGCCAGAAAAGAGCGGTTTGCTGTTTGAAGCAAAGAATACGGAAAGTCTGATACAAAGTATCAGAAAATTTTTAAGCGATACAGAAGAGAATCGCAGGGAGATGGGTGTAAGAGGAAGGCAATATGTAGAAACCGTATTCGACCGAAAGAAGGTTATTGAAGCTTACATAGAGGAAATTCAAAAAGCGATAACATAGTTATTCACCTGACGTAAAGGTTTGTGGTATAATAAGCAAAGCATTATCGGGTAATTCTAATGATAGATATACAGGAGGAAAAGTCATGGACTTATATGAAAAGCTGTTAAGCGGAGAAGAAAAATTATCACTGGTGGGATTAGGTTATGTAGGAATGCCTATTGCGGTAGCATTTGCCCGCAAAATCAAGGTGGTAGGTTTCGATTTAAATGAAAAGAAGATTGAATTGTATAAAAATGGAATTGACCCAACCAATGAGGTGGGCAATGATGTGATTAAGAGTACTAAAGTTGAATTTACAGCAGATCCTTCTAAGTTACGGGAAGCCAAATTCCACATCGTAGCTGTTCCTACACCAGTTAATGATGACCATACACCGGACTTGACTCCTGTGGAAGGTGCCAGCAGAATTTTGGGACAGAATTTGACCAAAGGCTCGGTAGTAGTGTTTGAGTCTACCGTATATCCCGGTGTTACTGAGGATATCTGTGTTCCAATTTTGGAGAAGGAATCTGGATTAAAATGTGGGGTGGACTTTAAGATTGGATATTCTCCTGAAAGAATCAATCCCGGTGATAAGGTGCACCGATTAGAGACTATTGTTAAGATTGTATCAGGTATGGATGAGGAAACTTTAGATACCGTAGCAAAGGTGTACGAGCTGGTGGTGGAAGCCGGGGTTTACCGTGCCCAGTCTATTAAAGTGGCAGAGGCTGCCAAAGTCATCGAGAACAGCCAGAGAGATATTAACATTGCATTTATGAATGAATTGTCCATTATTTTTAATAAGATGGGCATTGATACCAAGTCCGTGCTGGAGGCTGCAGGAACCAAGTGGAATTTCCTGAAATTCTATCCGGGACTTGTAGGTGGCCACTGTATCGGAGTTGACCCTTATTATCTGACCTATAAGGCAGAGGAGCTTGGCTACCATTCACAGATTATTCTGTCAGGACGCCGTATTAATGATGATATGGGCAGATATGTGGCAGAAAGCATGGTAAAGAATCTGATTAAGGCAGACATCCAGGTCAAAGGCGCCAAGGTGGCAATTTTAGGCTTTACCTTCAAGGAAAACTGCCCGGATACCAGAAATACCAAGGTGATTGACATTTATAAGGAATTAGGAGAATACGGTATTACACCGGTAGTGGTTGATCCGGCAGCAGATGCAGATGAGGCAAAACGGCTTTACGGTATCACCTTTGAAACCATGGATGCGGTGAAGGACATGGATGCTGTCATTGTAGCAGTGGCGCATACCCAGTTCCTTGGACTTAATAAGGATAAAATCAGCAGCTTCTATCATCCTGCTCATAAGAAAAAGGTATTCATGGATATTAAGGGGCTGTTTGACAGGAATGAGTATCTGACAGAGGATTATATTTATTGGAGGCTGTAAAATGGGCTACAAGGATTTAAAATTTAAAGAAAACAGCGTGTTTCTTGTAACAGGAGGGGCCGGTTTTATTGGCTCCAATCTGTGTGAAGCAATTCTGGATATGGGATATACAGTAAGGTGTCTGGATGATTTATCTACGGGAAAGTATGAGAATATCGAACCATTCACGTCAAACCCCAGATTTACCTTCATTAAAGGAGATATCAGGGATTTAGATACCTGTATGGAAGCAACCAGGGGAGCAACCTATGTGCTGAATCAGGCGGCCTGGGGAAGCGTACCCAGAAGCATTGAAATGCCCCTTCTTTATGAAGAAATCAATATTCGAGGCACTTTAAACATGATGGAAGCTGCCAGACAAAATGGGGTAAAGAAATTTGTGTATGCTTCCAGCTCTTCTGTATATGGAGACCATCCGGTATTACCTAAGAAGGAAGGTCAGGAGGGAAAGGTTCTTTCTCCTTATGCGCTGACCAAAAAGGTGGATGAAGAATACGGAAGGTTATACAAGGCACTTTATGGTCTTGATACCTATGGAATGAGATACTTTAATGTATTTGGAAGACGTCAGGATCCCAATGGGATGTACGCAGCGGTTATTCCAAAGTTTATTAAGCAGCTGATGAACGGAGAAGTGCCTACCATTAATGGGGACGGCAGACAGTCCAGAGATTTTACTTATATTGACAATGTAATTGAAGCTAATTTGAAGGCCTGTCTTGCATCCTCCGATGCGGCAGGAGAGGCATTTAATATTGGAGCAGGGGGAAGAGAGTACCTGATTGATGTTTATCATGATCTGTGCAAAGCCCTTGGTAAGGAAGTAGAACCTAATTTCGGACCTAACCGTGCAGGTGATATCAGAGATTCCAACGCAGATATCAGCAAGGCAAGAGAGCTGTTAGGATATAATCCTGAGTATGACTTTGCAAAAGGGATTAACCTTGCAATCGACTGGTATAAGGAGAATTTATAAGTGAAGATTGCAGTTAGATTAGATGATATAGCTCCTGATATGGATTGGGAAAGATTCTTTCGCTTCAAGAAGCTTCTTGACGATTATCACATAAAACCGCTGATCGGGGTGATACCGGATAATAAAGATGCCAATCTTAAATGGACGCATGGGGATAAGAATCAAATTCCTGAATTTTGGGACTATATGAAAGCGCTTGGGGATGAGGGCTGGTGTATTGCCATGCATGGTCATCAACATATCTATTCGACCAATAAAGGTGGAATGTTTCCTCTTAATCATTTTTCTGAATTTGCAGGGAAACCCTATGAGGAGCAGCTTTCCATGATAAGAGAAGGAAAGAAGATATTAGAGACAAATGGAATCTTTACAGACATCTTTATGGCTCCGGCACATTCTTATGATGCCAATACATTAAAGGCTCTTAGAACTGCCGGATTTTGCGCATTAACGGATGGATTTGGAAATGTTCCCTACCGATATCAGGGGCTTACTTTTTATCCCATTTCTTTTAAACTGAGCAGAACCTTAAAGAAAAGATCAGGATATTCAACAATGGTGGTTCATACAGGAACCATTTCCGACAACGAGTTTGACAGATATGAGAAATATTTTCAAAATCAGGAAGTGGAATGGATCAACTATAGTGAGTATTTAGATCAGCCCCCTGTCCAACAGAGTATGGCAGGTAGATGGGTGGAATGGATGTTGGCAACGGGAAAACATATTTTAAGCAGCTTGAGATAGCAGGGAAGGAGATCGTTTGATGAATTTACGGAAAACCAGTATATTTTCCATAGTACTTTTGATGGGCAGTCTCCTTTTTTACCTGTTCTTTGCCTTTTATGATGGTGCGGTAATCTGTGTGGATTCTCCCAGTTATATTGGCATGGAAAGCTCCAGAGAACCCTTGTATCCTGCACTTTTAGCTTTTTTAAGGTGGATATTTAAGCATGCGCAGGAAGATTTTTATCTTGAAGTAGTAGTTTTTTTACAAAGTATTTTGGCAGCAATCGCTGCCTTTATGATGGAAGAATATCTGAGAAAGGAATTGAACCTTTCAAAAGTATGTGCAGTGTTTATTCTGGTAATTCCAATGGCTGTTTCTCTTCTTTGTCGTTTTGCAGCCAGACGCGGCTCCATGTATTCCAACAGTATATTAACAGAGGGAATTACGATTTCTCTCTATTTCATTTTCTTCAGATTTTTAATCGAGTATGCAATTCATTATACAAAGAAAAGCCTGTGTATGTGCGGACTTTTGACGCTGCTTATGCTTCTTACTAGAAAGCAGATGCTGTTTGCACTTGCCATGTTACTTCTTGCAATTATCTATGTGGCTATAAAAAAAAGAAACTGGCGTTACGGAATAATAAATTTACTGCTATGCTGTATCCTGATTCCAGGTATCAACATCGCAGTCGATACCGTCTACAATTATGCAGTGAGAAAGGAAGTGGCAACACATTCCAGTGATGTGAGATTTGTTGCTACAATCGCATTTTACGTTGCAGAGAGAGAAGATTGTGAGCGGATTGAAAATCCAGAGCTGAAAGAATTATTTCTTGAAATTTATGACATTTGTGATGGACAGGGATATTTGATGCACAGTGCAGGACAGGGATGGAATAATCGTGTTTCCCATTTTGGAGATTACTATGACTGTATTCAGATAGATACCATGTGGCCGGCAGTAAACCGCTATGTGGAGAAAAACTATGAATGCAGACAGACGCAGGTCAGCTACTATGCAGATCAGGTTATGAAGGAAATCAGTATGGATGTACTTCCGGCACATATCGGGGATGTGCTTACTGTTTTCCTGGATAATTTCTGGGCAGGAGCAATCACTACAGTTGCAAAACGCAATCCGATTTTAAACTGGTATGGCCTATTTGTCTATCTGGCATTTGCAGCTTTGCTTATTCTTTCTTTCCTCAAAAACATAAGTGGGAAGATACGGATCATGTCAATTTTGACATTAATTTCCATTGTTTTTAATGTTGGTTTAGTTTCCATTGTTATTTTCTGTCAGACGAGGTACACTATATATAACATGGCATTGTTTTATATCTGCCTGATAGTAATGGCAGATGCCATATTAAGGACAAGGAAAAGACAATGAAAGAAAGCAATCATACAAAAGTTCCGATTCGTGTTTTACACGTGCTTGGAAGTGTTCAGCTTGGTGGAGCGGAAAGCCGTGTGATGGACTTATATCGTCATATGGACAGAAGCAGGATACAGTTTGATTTTCTGCTTCACACAAAAGAAACAGGTTATTTTGAACAGGAGATCAAAGAGTTGGGAGGGCGCATTTTTAATGTGCCCCGTTTCAAGTTATACAACTATTTTTCTTACAGAAAAGCTGTGAAAGACTTTTTTAGGGAACATCATGAGTTCCAAATTGTGCAGGGACATATTACCAGCACCGCAGCAATCTATTTACCTGTTGCAAAAAGGGTGGGAGTGCCGGTAACAATAGCACACGCAAGGAGCGCCGGGGTAGATAAAGGAGCTAAAGGAAAGCTTACCAGATTCTTAAGAAGAAATCTTTCAAAAAAAGCAGATTATCTGTTTACCTGTTCGGAGCTTGCCGGGATTTCTGTGTTTGGCAAAAAGGCGGTAGCAGAAGGAGAGACAGTTTTTATTCCCAATGCCATCGATTGTCAGGCGTTTGATTTTGATGAAGAGAAGAGAAAGAAAATAAGAACTGAACTAGGACTTGATAATAAATATATTATTGGACATGTAGGACGTTTTCATTATGCCAAAAATCATGAGTATTTGCTCAGGGTGTTTGCTGCATTATGTAAAAAAGCGAAGGAGCAAAAACTGGAAACAGAGTTGTCACTTATCCTGTTGGGAGAGGGAGGCGGAATGAAAGCAGCCAGGGAACTTGCAAGAGAGCTTGGAGTTCAGGATCAGGTTCATTTCCTTGGAAATAAAGGTAATGTCTATGATTACTATCAAGCCATGGATTATTTTATCTATCCATCCCGCTATGAAGGGCTTCCGGGAACGGTTGTGGAAGCACAGACATCAGGGCTTAAATGCCTTATGTCAGACAGTATCTGCAGGGAGGTTGTGGTCACTGATTTGGTTGACACTATGAGTATTGTGGAGAATCCAGATAAATGGGCAGAGCATGTTCTTGATACAATGAATTATGACAGATATGGACGGCTTGCAGAAATGCAGCAGGCGGGATTTGATGTTGTTTCACAGGCTGAAAAAATGACGAAGTTTTATGAAACAGGAAAATGGGAATGAAAAACAGAAACGGAACGAAGAAAAAAGTCATGTTGATTACCCCAATGCTTCATCAGGGTGGATTTGAGAGGATATGCGTTTTGACAGCACGTCTTCTGCAGGAAAGCTATGATGTGGTTGTTGTAGTTTTTTCTATGGAAGATATCGCTTTTGATGTTTCGGGTATTGAAGTGATAGACTTAAACCTGAAATCCAGAAAGGGAAAAATCGGCAAAATCATTAATTTGTTCAGGCGTGGCATTCGGCTGAGTATTTTGCAGAAAAGGCTGAATACAGATATTTCATACAGCTTTGGTATGACTGCCAATATAGCCAATTCATTAAGCTTTGGTGCAAAGAAGAAAATTACAGCTTGTCATTCCTTTGAAGAAATAAAAGATAAACATTATATGAGATTGATTAGCAGATGCTCGGATCAGGTGCTTTGCTGCGCAAAAAAAATGGCAGATATGGTACAGGAGACATATGGCTTTACGAATGTTACACCCCTGTGGAATCCCTGTGATATTGAACAGATTCTGGCTCAGAGCAATCTGGAGCCGGATCAGGATATTACTTTTTTTGAAGGACAGGACAGGGTGCTGGTTTCCATGGGGAGAGAGGATGATGTAAAGGGCTTCTGGCATCTGATGAAAGTTTTCCGGAGAGTCAATGAAAAAAATCGAAACACCCGATTGGCAATTGTGGGAGACGGAGATTTTGGAGATTATCAAAAAATGGCCAGGGATTTGGAACTGGAAGGAAAAGTTCTATTTACGGGACTTAAGAAGAATCCATTCCCATATCTAAAAAGAAGTGATATTTATGTGCTTACATCTTTAAGTGAGGGGCTGCCTAATGCGCTGGTAGAAGCACTGGCTTTATCCTTACCCATTGTATCAGCAAATTGCTTATCGGGACCGGCAGAAATACTCCATAAAGACTTTAAGGAAGTGGAATCGAAACCGGGAGTCATTCGAGGAGATTTTGGCATACTGACACCGGTGCTTTCACCTAAGAAGAATTGTTCTGTGAGTTGGGAAGAGGGAGTCGAAAATCCAGAAATTAAGCTGGAAAAAGCGGAAGAGCAGATGGCTGAGGAAATTCTGTCCCTTTTAGAAGATAAGGAACTTTATGAAAGCTACAGAAAGAATTCATTTCAGCGGGCGAAAGATTTTTCGATAGAAAAATATTTGGAAGGACTCGTTTCCTGTATGGAAGGACTGTAAATCTATGTGCGGAATATGTGGTTTCATAAGCAAAAAGAGAATAACGAAAGAACAGCTGATACAAATGAATGATACCATGTATCACCGAGGTCCGGACGACCATGGGGCAGAGATTTATCCCATAAAGGATGGATATTCACTGGGGCTGGCACAGAGACGGCTTTCCATTCTGGATTTATCACCATTAGGACATCAGCCCATGCACTCCGCAGACGGACGGCTGAGTATTGTATATAATGGAGAAATTTACAATTTCCATGAATTAAAGGAAGAATTGTCTGACTATCCCTTTGTATCGACCTGTGATACGGAAGTTATTCTTGCTGCCTTCTTAAGATGGGGTATACAGTGTGTAGAAAAATTCAATGGAATGTTTGCCATAGCAATTTTTGACAGAGAAACCGGAGAATTGTTTCTGGTGCGTGACAGAATTGGGAAAAAGCCCTTGTATTATTGGCTGGAGGAAGAAACCCTTGTATTTGCATCAGAGTTAAAACCTATCATGAAGGCACCCGGATTTGTGCCGCAGATTAGAAAGGAGATCATTCCCCGTTTTCTCTATCAGCAGTATATCTGTGAGCCGGATACCATTCTTGAACGGGTAAACAAGGTGCGTCCGGGGGAAGTAATCTGCTTTTCAACCCAATCCATAGAGCAATCGAAGCCTTTAAAGCAATGGAAATACTGGGACTTAAGGGAAGTCTATCATGCAAAAAAAGAGAGACCTGTGGAGAGCTATGAACAGGCAAAGGAAGAGCTAAAGGAGATTCTTAAGACTTCTGTAAAGATGCGTCTTGTAGCAGATGTTCCCATAGGAACCTTCTTAAGCGGTGGATATGACTCTTCGCTGGTTACAGCGCTGGCGCAATCCGTTTCTGATACTCCGATTAAGACCTTTTCTATAGGCTTTAATGAAAAAAGGTACAATGAGGCTGAATACGCCAGGAAAGTTGCCGATTACCTTGGCTGTGACCATACAGAAATGTATATTGATGAAAAGGATATGTTCTCCTTGGTAGAAAGCATTCCTGAATATTATGATGAGCCCTTTGCGGACAGCTCTCAGATTCCTTCTATGCTGGTTTCTGAAGTTGCCAGGAAAAAGGTTACGGTGGCACTTTCTGGTGACGGGGGAGACGAACTTTTCTGTGGCTATAATGTATATGATATGGTGCGTAAGGCACAGCAGCTGGATAGGATTGGTGCACTGGCAGGAGCAGTGGGTGATTTGCTGCACATTACAGATAAATATCCTTTTAAGGTAAAAGTGATTGCAGGAAATCGTAACCCGGAAGCCAAGACACAATTTATAGCAGGCAATTATTTAAAAGTGGCTGAAAATATGGTCAGCCTGGAGATGAATCAGAAGGTAATTCCCTGCTATTATGATTTTGAATCAGCTTACAGGGAAAAGAACTGGCAGGAGCGGCGGATGCTGCTGGATATAGATACTTATTTACCGGGGGATATTCTGTGTAAGGTAGACAGAGCATCTATGAAATATTCTCTGGAAACGAGATGTCCTATTTTAGATAAAAATGTTGCAGAGTATGCATTTCGCCTGCCGCATGAGTTTAAGTATCAGAATGGAAGCAAAAAGAGGATTTTAAAGGACCTTGCCTATGAATATATTCCCAGGGAGCTTTTGGACAGACCCAAGGTAGGTTTTGGCGTTCCTCTTGACAAATGGCTCCGGGGGGCATTGAAAGAGCAGGTATTGTCATTTGCAGATAGGGGATTTCTGAAGAAGCAGGGGATATTTGACGTTGATTATACAAATAAGTTTTTGATGGATTATATGGTAATGGGAGATGCCGGAGCAGGTAGCGGAGCAAATTACTCAAGGATTGTGTGGGCATTTTTCATGTTTCAAAAGTGGTTTGAGAAATATGTTTCCCTGACACGGTAAATGAGGCGTACATGAAAAAGAAAAAGATTTTATTTCACATTAACAGTCTGGGCAAGGGAGGTGCTGAGAGAGTGGTAACGGTACTCTCACAGTATTTCTGTCAGGATGGATATGAGGTTGTGATTGTTACCCTTTGGAGAGCAGAGGAAGAATATGAACCCTTGGAAGGGGTCAGGAGAATTAATCTTGGGGATCGGGCGGAACATGCATCTGCAAAGAGAATTAGAAAGGCTGTAATGCGGTTTACAGATTTAAGAAGCGTAATCAGGCGGGAAGCACCTGATATTGTGATTTCATTCTGTAATAAAGCAAATTTTAGAAGTGCATATAGTATGATTGGGATGAAGATCCCCCTTCTTACATCGGTAAGGAATGATCCTCAGGTTGATTATGCACCCCATAGAGCTTCTACAAGGCGGATGGAAAGGAAGGCGGCGGGATGTGTCTTTCAAACTCCCGATGCAAAAGCCTTTTTTGCTCCTGAATTTCAGAAGAAATCCCGTATCATCTGGAATCCTATTTCAGAAAAGTACCTATTGGCAGGACAGGAGCCTTCAGTCAATGGAAACGAATACATTGTTACGGTAGGAAGAATTTCTGTCCAGAAAAATCACATGCTTCTCCTAAGGGCATTTGTAAGGATTAAAGATAAATATCCCGATTTAACAGTCAGAATTTACGGTGAAGATAGTGATGAAGGGGTCAGAGAAACTCTGAAGCAATATATAGAGGAAGAGAAAATAGCAGACAGAGTAAGATTTATGGGACAAAGCAGTCATCTGGAAAAAGAAATCAGAGATGCTGCATTGTTTGTGCTGCCATCCGATTATGAGGGAATGCCGAATGCCTTGATGGAAGCAATGGCGCTGGGACTTCCGGTCATTGCAACTGATTGTCCCTGCGGAGGCGCAAGAATGCTGATTGAGGACGGGATTTCAGGACGTCTGGTGCCTGTAGGAGATGAAGAAGGGATTGCGAAGGCTATGGAACAGCTTTTAGATGACCGGAAGTTGGCTGTTCTTATGGGGAAGAATGCAAAACAGATTGCAGAGAAGGCTGATCCTCGCAGAGTGTATGAAGAATGGAAGTCCTATGTGGAACAGATTATAAAATAACAAATGTTATGAAGGAGAGTTGAATGGCAAAGAGAATTGCTCTTTATATCAGTGCCCTGAGAAAAGGCGGTGCAGAGAGAGTGCTGGTGAATCTGGCCGATTATCTGGCTGAAAACGGCTATCTTGTGACAATGGTTACTCAGTATAAAAAAGAAAATGAATATCCATTGAATCCCAAGGTAAAAAGAGTGATTTCCGATATCACCGAGGAAGAAACCACAGGAAGCCGGGTGGTCAACTTTAAACGACGCTTTATGAAGCTTAGAAACATCTGGAAGAAGGAGAAGCCGGAAGTAATTCTTTCTTTTATCGGGAAAAACAATATTCTGGCAATTCTTACTTCCTTTGGACTTGGGATTCCAGTAGCAGTGTCTGTGCGCAGCGAGCCTGCCAGAGAGTATTATAACGGATGGATGCGCTTTCTTGCGAAAAATCTGTTTGCCCTGGCTGATGGTGTAATCCTGCAGACGAAGGAATGCTTTTCTTTCTTTCCGGAGAGAGTGAAGAAAAAGGCAGTCATATTAAGAAATCCGATCAATTCTTCCTTTTTCAGAGAACGTTACGTGGGAGAAAGAGATAAAACCATTGTTACGGTAGGTAGAGTGGATCAAAACAAAAACCATCAAATGTTGATTAATGCTTTTGCTGAGATTGCACAGGAGTATCCAGACTATCAATTGATTATTTACGGCGATGGGGATCAGAGAGAGACATTGCTTAAGCTTGTTGAGGGGATGGATTTACAGGAGAGGATTTTACTTCCGGGCAATATAGACAATGTACCCGATGCTATTTACAAAACACGTGTTTTTGTATTATCCTCCAACAAAGAGGGAATGCCAAATGCATTAATCGAAGCGATGATCATGGGGCTTACAGTTGTGTCTACAGACTGTCCTTGTGGTGGTCCAGCAGAGCTGATTGACCATGGAGTTAACGGATTTCTCACTCCCGTTGGTGACGTGAAAAAAATGAAGGATAACTTGCAAAAAGTATTAAATAACTTGCAAATGGCAGATGAGATGGGGGAAAGGGCTGCCGGAACGAGTGATATTTATCGTCCTGAAAAGGTATATGGGGAGTGGGAGAATTACTTGAATTTACTGGCAAATCGGAAAAACAGGAGATAGTCATATGTGTGGAATTTCGGGGTTTTGTAATTTTGCAGGAAACAGTAAAGAAAATATTGAGCGAATGAAGGACAGAATGCTCCACAGAGGTCCTGATGCAGGAGGAACTTATTTCTCAGAAGAGAGGGATGTAGTGCTGGGACATAGACGTTTATCGATTGTGGATCTGTCTGAGAATGGTTCCCAACCCATGGTTTCCCACAGCGGCAGATTTGTAATTGTGTTTAATGGAGAAATTTATAATTACAAAGATGTTGCTAGAAAGCTGAAACGGGATAAAGGAGTGGTGGATTTTCGTGGAACCTCAGACACAGAGGTGCTTTTAGAAGCTTTTGAATGCTATGGAGTCAAAGAAGCAATCAGCATGTGCAAGGGGATGTTTGCGATTGCACTGTATGATCAGGTAGAAAGAACTCTTTTCTTATTACGGGATCGTGTGGGTGAAAAGCCCCTGTATTACGGAATGGTGGGTGAAAGCTTTGTCTTTGCTTCTGAAATTGGCTGTATTTCCGCACTGGATGGATTTAAAAACCCGATAAACAGAAAGGTACTGGATTTATACTTTCAATATGGGTATATTCCGGCACCTTATTCTATTTATGAGGATCTTTATAAATTAGAGCCGGGAACAATCTTGAAAATTAAATTTCCATTTAATAAATGGGAAGTAGATACCTATTGGAGCATGAAGGAGGCGGCCAAGAAAGGGCAGAGTAATCTTTTTACCGGAAGTCGTAGGGAGGCTGCAGATGAATTGGAGAGACTTTTGAAAGCTTCTATTGCACAGCAGATGGTTGCAGATGTCCCGGTAGGTGCTTTCTTGTCTGCTGGAATAGACAGCAGTACCATAGTGGCCTTGATGCAGTCCGTGCATCAGGGTAAGGTAAAGAGCTTTACCATTGGTATGGAGGAGAAAACCTATGATGAAGCGATTTATGCAAAAGAAATCGCAAGGCATCTCGGAACAGAGCATACAGAGCTTTACATTTCGGAACAGGATGCAATTGATGTAATTCCTAAGCTTGGAACGATGTTTGGAGAACCCTTTGCAGACTCTTCTCAGATTCCCACCTATTTGGTAAGTAAAATGACCAGAGAGCATGTAACCGTATCCCTAAGTGGGGACGGAGGAGATGAGCTTTTTTGTGGCTATCATGTCTATGATTCTGTAGACAGAATATGGAACAAGATGAAGTCGATTCCTTTTTTTGCAAGGAAGGCGGTAAGCGGGATGGTACTTCACAGTCCGCTGGCTGCAAATCCTGTTTACGAAGCAAAGGGGAAGTACCTTGCCGCAAAGGGTCCGGCAGATGTTTACAGGATGATGAATTGCATAGAGCAGCCACTGGCAATGAAAATCAGCCTATCTCATGAGAAATGTCCTTATAAATATAGTGAGTATGAGGAAGGCTTTCTGAAAGAAGTTAATCATAATGTAATGTTAATGGATATGCTGATGTATCATCCTGATGATATTCTTGTAAAAGTGGACAGAACGGCTATGGCGGTTTCGCTGGAGACCAGGGTTCCAATGCTGGATAAGGATGTGGTGGAATTTGCATGGACTTTGCCCATTGAATTGAAGCGAGGAACCGATGGCGGGAAACAGGTTCTGCGTGATGTGCTGTATCGGTATGTGCCACGGGAAATGATGGATCGTCCGAAAAAGGGTTTTTCTGTTCCAATCAAGAAATGGTTAAAAGAGCCTTCACTCCGACAGTGGGCAGAAAGCCTGATTGACAGAGAGCTACTGCGAAAGCAGGGCCTTTTAGACCCGGAAATTGTCTGGCAGATTTGGGATGATTTTGTGATGCGTGATATCTGGAGAGTGCAGATATGGTATATTTTGATGTTTCAGGAATGGCTGTGTGCAGAAAGTAAATAGGAAGGGTCAGAGTTATGTTATTTAATTCCTATATTTTTATTTTATTATTTTTACCCCTTGTTTTGATCTGTTATTATGCACTTGGAAAAAGTGGTAACAGCAGGCTGACAACAGGTTTTTTGCTGCTGGCAAGCCTTTGCTTTGTAGGCTATCAAAGTATTTACAGCCTGGCAGTTCTTTTGGGAAGCATACTGATTAACTTTTGTTTCTTAAAATGGATACAGAAAAATTCTTCAAAAAAGGGACTGTTTCTGGGAATTTTATTTAACATAAGCATGCTGTTGGTGTTTAAATATTTTGATTTTCTTACAGAAAATTTGAATTTGCTGTTTGGAACAGATATTCCCGCTTTAGGTCTTGCCATGCCTTTGGGGATCAGCTTTTATACCTTTGCTCAGATTGCCTGTCTGGTAGACTGTTATAAAAAGGATGGCTATGGTGCATATTCATTAGGGGAATATGCCGGGTATGTTTCATTTTTCCCCAAACTGATTCAAGGTCCGATTGCGTACCACGGCGAGATTATTCCGGAGTTTCGTAATAAATCAGCTTTCAAGATTGACTATGACCATCTGTGTAAGGGCATATATGCCTTTGCACTAGGATTTGGAAAGAAGGTTCTGGTTGCAGATGTATTAGCCAAAACCGTGAACATAGGTTACAATAATGTGGGAGCATTGAATACATGGGATGTGCTTTTGGTGATGGTATGTTATTCCCTACAGATTTATTTTGATTTTAGTGGTTATTGTGATATGGCCTATGGGATAGGCTATCTGTTGAATATTAAACTGCCAATCAACTTTAATTCTCCTTACAAGGCAGAATCAATCTCAGATTTCTGGGATAGATGGCACATGACATTGACCAGATTTTTCACCAGATATCTTTATATTCCATTAGGCGGAAGCAGGAAGGGAAATTTAAGAACCTTGAGCAATATCATGGTGGTGTTCCTCTTAAGTGGTCTGTGGCATGGCGCTAACTGGACATTCATTTTGTGGGGAGCATTCCATGGAATACTCAAGGTGTTTGAACGGATAGTAGATGTGAAAAGCTGGAAAATACCAAGGCTGTTAAAGCAGACAATTACCTTTGTGGTTGTTACCTTTGCATGGAGTATTTTTCGTGCAGATTCGCTTGCCCAGTTTGCACAGCTCTGTGATCGGCTTGTGCATGGAGGATTTGGCAGAATTTACAGACCTTTTACAGAGGGTTTTATGGAATTGGTAGAAGTTGGTATTCTGCGCCGAATCGGAATTGTAGAACTTCTGGGAGGAAATCAGTGGATTTTGCTGGTACTATTCGTAGCTGTTTTGCTTTTGGCATGCTTCTTCATGAAGAATACCCAGGAGAAAGTGGAAAATCTGAAGCTGACAAAGTGGAAAATGGCAGTGACGGTGATTCTTCTGGTATGGGGTATCCTGTCTCTTGCAGAAATCAGCGAATTTATCTATTCTAATTTTTAGAAGAATTATGGAAAGGAACGGAAATGAAGCAGCAAGAACCAAAAAAATGGTTTAAAAAGTGCATAGTAAGCCTGATTGCGATACTTGTGTTGATTGCCGGGGTGATGGTGGTGGTAGATCCCTATTTTCATTTCCACAAGCCACTTTCGTCTCTTTCTTATCGATTAAATGAGGAACGCTATATAAACGATGGCATAGCAAGGCATTTTGATTACGATGCAATCATAACAGGAACTTCCATGACGCAGAACTTTAAGACCAGTGAAATGGATGCACTCTTCGGAACCAGGTCAATCAAGGCGCCGTTCTCCGGGGCAGGGTATCAGGAACTGTCAGAAAACTTGGAGAGAGCGCTTAAAAGAAATGATAATTTAAAAA
>CAMBLS010000022.1 GCA_945868485.1 uncultured Lachnospiraceae bacterium
GACAAACGGTTTTCAAGACCGCCTCGTTATGACCACTTCGATACCTCTCCATGTCGTGCGCCTTTCGGTCAGCGCAATGATTATTCTAGCAAATCAATTTGACAGTGTCAACACTTTTTTCATTTTTTTATTTTTTATTTTTTCTTGTCGCTTTTTATACCTTACTCCATATCTATAAAATTCTATGAGTGATTTTTACCCTCAATAAATTTCAGATATTCCTGTTGCGGCAGAGGCTTAGAAAAATAATATCCCTGTATATAATTGATTTTTAATTCCTTCATCGTTTCAAACTGTTCCTTTGTCTCGATTCCTTCTGAAACGATGTCCAATTTCATACCATGAATCATATGCATCGCAGCATCCATGACATATTTTGCCTTTTTATTTTCAAAATACGCATTTATCATACTTCTGTCAAACTTAACAATCTCAACCGGCATATCCACAATATAATTGAGATTAGACTGACCTGTTCCAAAGTCATCCAGGGAAAATGTAACTCCGTACTCCATTAATGCTTTCATATTCTCAAGCAATGCCTTTTTTGCACTTAAAGATGCTGATTCTGTAATTTCCAAATTAATATGTTTAGGATTTATGTCATACTTTTTCATAATCCCGATATAACTCTGTGCCAGATTTTCATATGCGCATTGAACTACGGATAGATTTACCTCAATATATTTAACCCCATATTGTAAAATATCCGTTTCTTTGATGAAGCGGCAGACTTTATCAAAAACCATCTCTCCCAGCCTTAAAATCATACCATTCTTTTCAGCAATGGGGATAAATTCTGCAGGCGAAATCAGATTGCCCGCCTCATCCCTGATGCGCACCAATGCTTCCGCTGCGGTAAACTGCCGTTCTTTTGTGGAATAAATGGGCTGATAAAACACTTCCACATGATCGTTTTCCATTGCACTGAAAATGATTTTTTCCACTTCCCTTTCCGAAATGATTTCTTCAACCATTTTTTCGCTGACGCACAACACATGATTATTCATCAGGTCCGTACTATTTTCCTTGGTATATTTCAGCAGATAAAGCAGATCTTCTACACTGTCGACAACATTGGCATCCGGTATCAAAATATAGAAACAGTTCAAAGTTTTTGAAAATTTCTTCTGAACCATCTCAATCCCCTTCTCAGCGTCATCTCTAGTTTTAAAAATCAAAAGAAGTTCTTTGTCCACATTTTTAAATGTAACAGCCTTAGGTACTTTCAATAAAAATTCTACTATTTCAGAACTCACTTTGTATTCTGCCTGTGGCGAAAGGCAACCCCAAATAGCACCCTGAAAATTGACAGCCAGAACAACAAAATTTTCCTTTTCCTGATAAAGCTGCCTCACATAGTGCAATAGTGCATTCTGATTATACAGTCCGGTAATTCTGTCAATATTCTCCATGGGATTTTCCAGCATCAGATAAACTATCATAATCCCCAACGCACTGGCATAGCCAATGAGAAGAACAGAACCACCGGAACCCATCTGAATTATGATTGCAATCACCCATATTACTAACCAAAGTCTCATTGCCTTTCTCCGCAGATGATTGATGACTTTTCTTCCTTTAATAATCTGGTATACAATGGCAATCAGCAGGAGTCCTGCACAGAGACAGGCGGCATATGCACTCATACCGAAGGTATGCGCAGTATTATTTTGGGCATCATAGTAAATATCAATGGGCAGAAGTAATACAATAATGCCAAAGCACAGTGTAAGTGCCTTGTACTTCAAAGTAATTTTCCTGTGTTTCTTTGTATCAATGCAGACATCTGTGCAAATATAGGACAATGCCAGATAAACCATTCCGATAAGAGAAACCAGATAAAGCTTACAGATTATTTGCACCACCAATATAGGCAGACTGTCCATATTTAAAATTGCTACAATAGAAACCACGTCAAAAATCAGCGAAATCAAAATGCCTATAGAACATCTCAAAAAGGCAATCTCTGTCCGCAAATATAATTTTCTTTGTGCATAGTAAAGAATAATAAAATTAATAAAATAATAATTCCACAAATTTGCAGTTGCATTTTGATATGCCAACCTTTCCTTATCTTTTGTCAATTTTCTTTCAAAAAATTCTCTGCAATCACCAGATCTTCCGGAGTGGTAATTTTAATATTCTCATAGGAACCTTCCACCAGCTTAACAGGATGCCCTGTCAGAGTCTCCACCACCATTGCATCATCCGTTACCGTAATCCCTTGCTGTAAAAGTTCCTGTTCTCTTTCTAAAAGGCTCTGATAAGCGTCTCTTATTAAAGAAAATGAAAAGACCTGAGGGGTCTGAACCATCCACACCAGATTTCTCTTGGGAGTAGAGGCAATATAACCCTCTCCGTCTGCAATCTTAATGGTGTCCTTTACCGGCATTCCCACTACGCAGGCATCACATGTACTGACGCTGGCAAATGCTCTTTCCAGAATTTCTTTTGTCAGCATAGGTCTTGCCCCATCATGTATAAACACATAATCACAGGAGGAAATGCTCTCTAATCCAATGGCAACAGAATGATACCTTTCTTTTCCTCCCTCTACGATGCTACTCACCTTACTAAATCCATATTTTCCCACAATTTCCTTCCGGCAGTAACCGACATCTCCCGGAGAGACCACCAGCACAATTTCATCTACGAAGCTATTCTGAAATGCCAACAATGAATAGTAAACTATCGGTTTTTCTTTCATCAGCATGTACTGCTTTTTGGTGCTGCTTCCCATACGTTTACCGCTGCCGGCTGCCAGAACCACTGCAGCTGTGCGTTTGCTACATTTTTCTTTCATAAAAGTGACATCATCCTTATTTTCTCAAATTCGCTCTCCCAACTTGAGATTGGGCACTGCATTCAAATCAAATCCGTGGCGCACACCCTTTTGATATTCATAATAAGCTGCTGCGCCAATCATTGCTGCATTGTCTGTACAATAAATAGGGGATGGATGGTAAAACTCTATTCCTTCCTTTCGGCAGGCTTCCTCAAATGCCTGTCTAAGACTGCTATTAGATGCCACACCTCCGGCAATGGAAAACTTTTTATAATCATATTTTCTGACTGCATCCATAGAATGTTCTACCAGCACGTCAACAACTGCTTTTTGAAAGGAGGCAGCTACATCTGCCACATTAATTTCTTCCCCCTTCATCTGACAGGAATTCAGATAATTCAACACTGCCGATTTCAGACCGCTGAAACTGAAGTCGTATTCTGCATCTCCTACCTTCGCCCGGGGAAAATGAATTGCTTCAGGATTTCCCTCTTTGGAAACCTTATCAATCTTCGGACCTCCGGGATAACCTAAACCAATGGCACGAGCCACCTTATCAAATGCTTCCCCTGCTGCATCATCTCTGGTTCTTCCAATGATCTCATACTCTCCATAATCCCTGACCACCACCAGATGAGAGTGTCCACCTGATACTACCAGACAGATGAAAGGAGGCTCCAAACTCTTATTCTCAATAAAGTTAGCACTGATATGTCCTTCAATGTGATGCACACCCACAAGCGGAATGCCCGATGCAAGGCTGATTGCCTTAGCTGCAGACACACCCACAAGTAAAGCCCCAACAAGTCCGGGGCCATAGGTTACTGCAATTGCTGTCATGTCTTCAAGCTGCCTTCCTGCATCTACAAGTGCCTGCTCAATTACCTGATTAATTTTTTCTATATGCTTGCGTGATGCAATCTCCGGCACCACACCACCGTATTCTGTATGTAATGCTATCTGCGAGTAGATGACATTGGAAAGCACTTCTCTTCCATTCTTTACCACTGCTGCCGCCGTTTCATCGCAGGAGCTTTCTATGGCCAATATATAAACATCCTTTTCCATTCTCAAATCCATACCTTTCCCCAATGTATTCTAATCTCCATCATTTTGCTCCACTTCGTCTGCCAGCTTCCAGCCATAAATTTTCCAGTGTCCATTTTCATCCTTGCGCAGAAGAAAGATTTCTTCCGTGCTGGCAAGCTTCGTCTTCTGCCTCAAAGTAAAGGCACAGTAAAGCTTAGCCCACGTAAAACCATCCTTTTTAAACTCCTCTACATCCGTACTGGAAGAAAGGGCATAACTTGATATCACAACACCCTGTTCTTTCAGATTATTTACGTCCCAACGCAAATCCTCCAGATATTGCTGCTGGGTTTTATTTGCAACCAGTTCGTCGTCATAGATTTCCTGAATCTTAAATGCCAATGCCTGAAATTCTTCTTCCGTATAAGTTTCTCCATAAAAACACTGGGTAATCTGGCAATAGTATTTTACAACTTCCCTGGGAGTTGGAGGATAATTGTTATCCAAATTACGCATCAACACTTCCTGAACAGCTGATATTTTTACAACTTCTTCCTGTGCTGTTTCAGACTTTCTATTAGACAGATAGTAATAGTATCCCAATACCAGACAGACCAAAATAATTCCAATAATCAGTCCTTTTATTCCACCCTGGCTGTGTCTTTTGTTCATCCGGATCTCCTCCTTTCTCTTCTTCGGTTACGCTTCCAGTCATTCAGTTGTTATTCACTATCCCGAAACACCAGTTCCACGGTCTTCCCATCCTTACAGGTTTCTGATGCTGGAAAAATTTTTCGTACTGCGGGGAGAAATTCTTCCGGTCTGTTTAGGGATGGACTGTAATGGGTCAGCCAAAGCTTTTCTACCTGCGCACGCTTGGCAAGCTCTGCCGCTTCATAGAACGTCATATGCTTATTTTCTTTTGCCTTTGCTTTCTTATCCGGTTCTCCGTACATTCCCTCGCAAATAAACAAGTCTGATCCGGCAGCATGTTTTACAATGCTCTCTGTTGGTCTAGTGTCGGTACAATATGTCACCTTCAGTCCCTTTCTGGCAGGCCCAAGCACCATTTCCGGCGCAAGTGTCATTCCCTCTATCTCTATCGTCTCACCCTTTTGAAGTCGATTCCAGTATTTCTTATCAATTCCAAGTTCTAATGCTTTGTCCATCTGGAATTTACCATTCCGGTCAATCACAAGACTGTACCCGTAGCAGGGCACATTATGATTTACCCGAAAGGCTTCTATTCGAAAGCCATCGAATTGAATCGTGTGTTCCGACTCATTTAGCTCCAGACAATCAAGTACGAAAGGCAGTTC
Source organism: uncultured Lachnospiraceae bacterium (assembly GCA_945868485.1). Taxonomy (GTDB): domain Bacteria; phylum Bacillota; class Clostridia; order Lachnospirales; family Lachnospiraceae; genus Suilimivivens. The sequence continues at coordinate 5,137 of CAMBLS010000022.1, forward strand.
CGGTGCAATAATCCTTAAGGATGCAACCACTTTTGCAAGCCCTTTGGGTCCCACCAAAAGAAGCGGCTCTGTCCGTTCTGCATTCCCCATAGTGAGAAGCATCCCCGGCAGTCCGCTGATATGGTCTGCATGAAAGTGAGTAAAACAGATGACATCAATAGGCTTCGGGCTCCAACCCTTTTCCTTCATTGCAATCTGCGTTCCTTCCCCACAATCAATCAATATACTTTGTCCGTTGTATCTGGCCATCATGGATGTGAGCCACCTATAGGGGAGCGGCATCATTCCACCGGTTCCCAATAAGCATATATCCAGCATAGTCCCTCCAAACCTGATACTGTCATTGCGCATTCACAAAAATTTAGAGTAATTCCTTAAGTTCCTCCTCCTCTACCGGAATGGCAAAACCTTTAATCATTTTATTATAACACTCTTCGCATAAGTCAAAGGAATGCTTGAGTCCATCTCTCTTACTAAAATATCCAAAGCGTACATCTGCACAAAAACAGCCTTCTTTTAAAATACCATTTTCAACATTCAATTCTCTTTTACATTTATTGCAAATTACAGCAGCAAGCTCCTGTCTGTTATCATCCAAATATATTCGCATGGTCTTATCCTCCTTCGGTATCCTCCTATTTCCATTATACATAAAAGAGAATTAAGGAACAGTGGTAATTCTTCCATGCTCTTCCTATCTTTTCCACATAATCAGTGCATCTTCCTGGGGCTTTTCATAAAACCCGGGTCGAACACCCTCCGCCTTAAATCCAAGACTTTCATATAATCTAATTGCCGGTTGATTGCTGACTCTAACCTCCAACGTACAGTCACCTATGCCGTTTTCTTCAGCTTTTTCTAACATATATTCCATCATCATTCTGCCAATTCCCCTTTTTCTGAAATCAGCAGCGACTACCACATTGGTTATTTCTCCCTCGCCTGCAATATTCCGTATTCCACAACAACCTGCAATCTGACCATCTTCTTCTGCTACATAGTAGTAAGCATAATCTGCCTCTACCATCTCCAGAAAATCCTTTGCCGACCATGGCATGGAAAAAGCTTCGCTTTCAATTTTACTGGCGGCCTCCACATCGTAAGCCTGCATCTCTCTAATTAACACCATTTTTTTCCCGCTCTGCCTGTGATAATCTAAGGTATTCAGGTGCATGATCCTTTGCTGCCACAACCTTTCCTTCCTTCATATGCTGAAAAGCCAGCATGGCAAAGGCTGCTGCCCGCTGACGATTCATATGGGCAGGTGCAAAACTATAAGGAACAGTGAGCAGTTCCTTAAGCTTTTCACGAAATACAGGCACCCCATCTCCAAGAAAAATTACTTCCCGATTTTGTTCATTACATTTGAAAGCAAGTTCATCAATAGAAACTGCACACTGAGGAAGAATGTCCAAAAGCTGATACTCAAGGGCTTCTCCCTTCACCCGACCTTTTCCTTCTATCTGTGTAAATTCATAAATCCCTGTATATACCTGATTCCTTCTGGCATCCATAATAGGACATACCAGCTTGTCCGTGCCATAGAGGTTGCAGGCAAGTCCATCCAAAGTAGGAATTTCTACCAGTGGTATATTTAATGTCCAGCCAAGCCCCTTAGCCGTTGCAGATCCTATTCTAAGTCCCGTAAAAGAACCGGGTCCTGCTGCAAGGGCAATGGCGTCTATGGTAGATAAGTCAAGCTCTACCATCTTTTTCAGCTCATCCAACATAGGAAGAAGTGTCTGGGAATGGGTCTTTTTATATTGTACGTTATACTCGCCAATGAGAGTATCGTCCTCTACAATCGCTACCGATGCTACCAGACCGGAGCTGTCTAACGCAATAATCTTCATCTAACCTATTTTTCCTCCAGTTGTATCCTTCTATAATCAAAACCCTTTTCCAAATCCTTGTAAATAGTGATTTGGGTATAATGTTCCGGAAGAATCTCTTCTATTAAATTCGCCCATTCAATAAGGCATACTCCTTCTCCATAGAAGCAATCCTCATAACCAATCTCATCCATTTCAGAAACATCACCTATGCGATAAACATCAAAATGATAAAAAGGGCACCTTCCCTCCTCATAAATCTGTACAATGGTAAAGGTTGGACTGTTTACCGGCTCTGTGATTCCAAGTCCTGTAGCCATCCCCTGGGTAAAAACTGTTTTTCCGACTCCTAAATCACCAATCAGAGTAAATACGCTTCCCGGCTCAGCTCCCTCTCCAATCTTCCTTCCCAGTTCAAAGGTTTCCTCTGGGCTGAAGGTTTCCACAATTCTGTCTTTCATATCCATCTGATACCTTTTCTCTAATTAATTCTTCCCATTAGCTACGGATTTTGACCTTTTTAGGTGGCATATGGGTAGAAATCATCTCAATTACGCCAGAAGACTTCTCTCCCAAATCTGCTTTCGGAAATATAGAAGCATTTACCGGTGAAGTATACAAAATCAGACTTTTGGGAGTAGACACTGCCTTATACATTTCCTCCCATTTCTGACTCTGTGTCTCTTCGTTTTGAGATACTTCCACTCCTTCTTCCGTAAGTTTGTAATGAAGTGCATTTTTAAATGAAGGATTGGCAAGATACTGCTGTCTGGACTTGATAAAAAGAGTCCATGGCAAATAAGCTAATATAATAATTCCAGCAATCAGGCAAAGTGCTCCTGCGCCCATAAAAAAGGCTACAACCATAAGTGCACCTATCACTGCTCCAATTAGCCCTGAAGCACTGGTGTAAGTATGATGCAGCATATAATCATAAAGAACTCCAGGCGTTACCTTTACATCAAATTCAATTTCCATACAAATTTCCTTTTCTATCTCAAAGAGCACCTACGTTGGGTAGGTGCTCTCTACTCTTCTCTATTATACTAAAAATACAATAAAGTGCAATATTTAAAATGGAGGAACTGTTCTTTCCATAATTACTCATGTCGCAAAGCCTCAATAGGGCTCAACTTCGCTGCTTTTCTGGCAGGATAGATACCAAAGAAAATTCCGACTCCACAGGAAAAAAGCGAAGCAAAAAGCACTGTACTCAGGTTAATGGATGCCTTGATTCCAGCAACTGCGCCAACACCGACTGCTCCTAAAACCCCCAAAATAATTCCTATAATGCCACCAAGCAACGTAATAATACCTGCCTCAGCAAGAAACTGTAACAAAACCGAACCAGTTCTGGCACCTAATGCCTTTCTGATACCAATTTCCCTGGTCCTCTCTGTCACGGACACCAGCATGATATTCATAACACCGATACCGCCTACCAGCAGTGAAATTGCCGCTACGAAGGATATAAAAATGGTAATGAACCCTAAAATCGTATCAAACTGTGAAGAAACATCAGCAAAACTCTGTGTCATAATCTGATTTTCCCCACGTACATTGTGTCTGCTTTCCAAAAGAGCCATGACCTTGGCAGCTACCTCCGTGCAATACTCCGTGGAATCCGCAATCACATAAAACTGGGTAATTTCATCCGTATAATATCCAAGTTTATTTGCCATAAAAGTAATGGGCACCTCTGCCTGTATGTAGTTCATCCCTCCATTCATCATATTGATCAATGTGGATGCATTGTCCTTACGAATGCCGATAATGCGCATTTCCTGCGTAATCCCCCAAAAAGTGGCATCAAAGCTCATCCCAACCACATCTGTGGTTCCAAACAATGCCACGGCGCTGCTTTCTGTGATAACACATACATTGTTTGCAGCATCATAGTCATTCTGCGTAAAATACTTTCCTTTAATAATGGGATCTTTAGAGGCATATTGCAGCCCTACAGTTCCTCCACTCAGATTAATGTCAAAGTCTCCTTTCGGACCTTCCGCAGTTCCCCATGCCCCGTAAGAGGGAGTCACTCCCTTTACATGTTCTATCTGATCCTGAATTGCATCAAAATCTGATTGATTAAAGGTTACTGTAGTGTCCTTTCTGGTATTATCCACATAAAAAGCAATCTGACCACTTCCAATCCCTTCCAACTCGGAATTAACCTGTCCCCGGACACCATTGCCCACAGAAATAACCATGATTACAGAAGAGATGCCGATAATAATACCCAACATGGTCAGGATGGATCTTCCTTTGTTACTCTTGATATTCATAAGAGCAATCTTTATATATTCCCAAATTTGTGCCATGTTTACCTCTTTTCTACTGGGGCATTGCCGCTACAGTCATCCCTTCTGCAAGTCCTGCCGTCACCTCTGTTACAACCTGCTCTCCTTCTGAAAGTCCTTCTATAATCTGAACCATCATGTCAGATGAAATGCCTGTTACAACCGGTTTTCTGACCAAGATATTATTTTCCACCACATAGACAAATTCACCATCTACATCTACATTAACTGCCATTACGGGTACAATAATCGCATTAGTTTCTTTAGCGGTGCTGATAACAACCTTAGCCTCTACGCCAAGAATAACATCACTGTCAGGATTCGTAATCTTAATTTCTGTCCCTACTACAGCAGCGCCACTATTGTTCTTCTCTGCCATCTTGTTAATTTTGGAAACCTCTCCCTGATATTCCTTACCACCAATAGTAACGACTGCTTTTTGACCTACTGCTATCTTATCCAGGTCGTATTTTGTAACAGAAATCTTCACCATTACATCCTCGGTGCTTTCCAGCTTAAGAATTTGTGAGCCCACTGCCACTGTTCCGCCTTCAACTGCATTCATCTCTGTTACCACCCCGTCAAATTCTGCAACCACACCATTTTCAGCTGCTTTAAGGTGTTCTAAGGAGCTTTCTGCTTCTATTTCCTTGGTCTGGTTATCTGCTTCCAACTGCTTGCTGGCACCGGCAGTCATTTTACCCGCTTCTGCTGAAGTTTTCTGAGATTTCATTTCTGCACGATATTCCTTGTAATCTGAAAGCATCTTATTGTAAACCTTTAGCTCATCCTCCCAGCCTTTGATTTCCTTGTTATTCTGTTGTTCATAGCTGTTAAGCTGTACAAGCTTCTGCAAATTCAGATATTCTTCTGAATTGGGACGATCCTTCCAGTCTAACAGGGATATCTGTAAAAGAGAACCTTCATATGCCAAATCGCTTTTTTTCTTTGCAATCTTGTTTTCAAGATTGGTTATGTACGCTTCCGTATCCTTAATCTGTTGATCCAGCATCTCAAGATTGACATTTGCCTCGTTCAAATTTCCAAGTTTCTCATTGTTACTCTGTACAGAATTGCTATAGCTTCCCTCTACAGACTGTGCCTTAAGCTCTGCAAGCTGTTTTTCTTTTTTCAAAGATTCCGCATCATAAGCAACCAACACATCCCCTGCTTTCACTGCATCTCCTTTTTTTACCGGTATACTTCCAATTTTTACATTCACATCTGAGAAATAGCTCTTTGTATTTTCTGTTGTGACGGTTCCACTGGTGTTAATGGTCTGCTCAATTTCTCCGGTAGCCGCTTCTGCAGTAGTTACGACTGCCTGCGCTCCATTTCCGCCAAATATTTTCAACAGCACAATCAAAAGGATAACCACACCTATCACACTGAAAATAATAATTTTTTTACGTTTCTTTTTGGCTGCCTCGTCAAGAGGCTTCTTTTCCTTTTTAGGCTTCTTCTCTTTCGCAGGCTTCTTTTCGATTTCCTCTATCTGATCTCTTTTCTTACTAAACATTTTTTCCTCCACCTTTTACTTATTCATTTACTGCTTATTTATAATATCATCCACTATTTTTCCATCCATGATCCGGATGTTGCGCTTTGCTTTTGATGCAATCTCATTGTCATGGGTGATTAGTATTACGGTTCTGCCCTCTTTATGGAGTCCCTTCAAAATTTCCATAATCTCCTTAGTAGAACCGGAATCTAGATTTCCGGTAGGCTCATCTGCCAGAATTACCGGAGGGGCCTGTGCGATCGCTCTTGCAATGGCGACCCTCTGCTGCTGTCCGCCGCTCATCTCAGAAGGTTTGTGATTCATACGTTCCTTCAATCCTACTTTTTCAAGCGCCATGCGTGAAAGCTGGTCTCTTTCCTTTTTAGCCACGCCTCGATAAATCAACGGCAGCTCCACATTCTCAAGTGCTGTGAGACCTGCAATCAGATTAAAGCCCTGAAAAATAAAACCAATCTCCCTGTTCCTGATATCAGACAGCTGATCATCCGTCAGTCCCGAAACGTCCTGTCCGTTCAATATGTAGGTGCCACTGGTGGGCACATCCAAACAGCCCAGCATGTTCATCAATGTAGACTTACCCGAACCAGACTGACCAATTATGGCAACAAATTCATTCTGATCAATGGTTAGATTCACATGATCCAATGCCCGGACTTCATTCTCACCTGGATTGTAAATCTTACACATATCCTGGATTTCAATTAATTTGCTCATCCGTCTTTCTCCCCTTATTTATTTGTACCATTGTATTATAGTATTAGTACAGTATTTGTCAATACCAATTTCGTAACATGCCAATTCTGGCATATAAAATGCATTTATATCCATAATAATATGTATATTTTTTGATTCTAAATACTATAACGTATTGTATACGAAAGAACTTACAAAAACAGGTAAAAAAATATTATTTTTTTCTAAAATTTTTAATTATTTTACTATATAACAATTTCCAGACATCAAAAAACAGCCCCGCTTAATGCGAGACTGTCTCATTTTTATAATCAGGGTGTCCTATTTAACAGTTTCCACAGTTCTTTCCTTTTTGCTGATGGTTCCTGCCTTCAAAACAGGACTCAGCTTCTTATACACCAATATGGTTACCAAAGATACGCTTCCACCCTTCAGCAGGTTTAAGGGTGCCACTGCAAACAGAACCAATGTTGTAACATTTGTGATGTTTCCGTTGATCTTGGTGCCCATTTCAATGATTGCCTCCAGCGGCATTCCATAAAGGGTTGCAAAGGTGGGCAACAGGTAAATCGCATTAAACATGGTTCCAAACACCGTCATAATCATTGTTCCTGTAATAGATGCAATGATTGCATTCTTCTTGGTCTTCTTAAAGGTATAAATAATGGAAGCTGGTAAAATGAAGCTGCATCCTACTACAAAGTTTGCCAAATCGCCTACGAAAGCGGTACTGGTTCCCTTTACCACCAGTTTCAATAATATCTTGCAGAATTCTATCATGATGCCTGCAACCGGTCCAAAAGCAAAAGTACCGATTAATGCAGGAATTTCGCTAAAATCCAGCTTGTAAAAAGGCGGTGCAAAGGGAACTGGGAAGTCAAACACATGAAGCACCATAGCAATTGCAGAAAACACTCCAATCATAGCTATCTTTCTGGTGGAAAGAATTCTTTCCGTATCCCCGTTTTTCTTTTTGATCAGCTTCTCTGCCCCATAGGCAATTGCAAAAAGCGCTACTGCAATCCCCACCGATACCAATACAAATACTGCATTGTCCTTTACACTTGTCAATAATCCGTTACTCATTTCTTTTCCTCCTAAAATCTCCTGCCTTTGCAGGTATTTGGCTTATGCCTGATTTTTAGAAAGGTTCTTCTGATTTCCTGCTGCAAGATATGCATCAAAAAGCCCCAAGTATTCATAAAATACTCGGGGCACTGCTTCTCAATGCATTTGCTGCAACTGTTTTCTTCTCTCATCCAGACTTTACTGTCGGTTTTGGAATTACACCAAATCAGCCATTTTGCTTCCATCTGTTATGTACTGGGAAGCTCATGGGTCGCGGACTATACCGCCGGTAGGGAATTACACCCAACCCCGAAGAACTTTTCTTTATTCATTTCTAACCAATCATATTCCTGTGACAAGTATTTGTCAAGGATTATTTCTTATCCTGATTAATGCGCATGGTCAGTCCAATTCTCTTCTTAGCCACATCTACCGTGAGCACCTGCACATCCACAATGTCGCCAACGCTGACTGCTTCAAGTGGATGTTTGATGAAACGGTCTGTAATCTGTGAAATGTGCACCAGCCCGTCCTGATGCACGCCGATGTCCACGAACACACCAAAGTCGATGACATTGCGGACGGTTCCCTTCAATATCATGCCCGGCTTTAAGTCCTTCATATCCAGTACATCACTGCGAAGAATAGGTGCCGGCATATTTTCTCTTGGGTCTCTGGATGGCTTCTCCAATTCCTTCAAGATATCCGTAAGGGTAATTTCGCCGATTCCAAGCTCCTGTGCCATCAGTTTTTTATCCTTAATCTTTTTCTCAAGGGTACTCACAGCACTGCTGCCTCCTGCGCTTTCCGCTCCTGCGCCTTTTCCACTCTTTTCTGTAACAGAGTTCTCATCCAGTGGCATGGTCATACCGCCCATGGCTGCTGCCAATGCCTTGCCCATGGCAGTATTGGTGTTGCGAATTACTACCTTCTGCTGCCTGTTCTTAGTCTCTTTTCTGGAAGCCGGAGCTTCTTTTTTAAGACTTCCCTTACTCTTAGCAGCTTCCTTCTGCGCCATGCGCACATCCTCCATGGTAAGCCCCATCTTCTCGAGAAGCTTTAGAGCAGCTTCATAGGACTCGGGGTGTACGCTGGTAGCATCTAAGGGATTGTCCCCGTCTAAAATTCTAAGGAACCCTGCACACTGTTCATATGCCTTAGGTCCTAACTTGGGAACCTTAAGAAGCTGCGCACGGTTCGCAAACTTCCCATTCTGCTCTCTGTAATCCACAATATTTTTGGCGATTGACTTAGAGATGCCGGAAATATACTCGAGCAAGGATGCAGAAGCAGTGTTCAAATCAACACCTACCTTATTTACGCAGTCCTCCACCACGCCGCCAAGGGCTTCTCCCAGCTTCTTCTGGTTCATATCATGCTGGTACTGTCCCACTCCAATGGACTTGGGGTCAATCTTCACCAGCTCTGCAAGCGGGTCCTGTAATCTTCTTGCAATGGAAGCGGCACTTCTCTGACCTACATCAAAATTAGGGAATTCTTCTGTAGCCAGCTTACTGGCAGAGTAAACGGATGCTCCCGCTTCATTGACAATCACATACTGAACCGGGGTATCCAGCTCCTTAATCAATTCCACAATTACCTGCTCTGACTCTCTGGAGGCGGTTCCGTTCCCCACACTGATTAACGAAACACCATACTTCTTAATCAGCTTCTTTAGTTCTGCCTTTGCTTCCTCCACCTTGTTCTGAGGTGCAGTAGGGTAAATGACCTTGGTATCCAAAACCTTGCCTGTTGCATCTACCACCGCCAGCTTGCATCCGGTACGGAATGCAGGGTCCCATCCAAGCACCACTTTTCCCGCAATAGGCGGCTGCATAAGAAGCTGCTCCAAATTCTTTCCGAATACGGAGATTGCGCCATCCTCTGCTTTCTCCGTAAGTTCGTTTCTGATTTCACGTTCTATTGCCGGAGCAATCAACCTTTCATATGCATCCTGCAATACCTCCTGCAGTACAGGAGTTGTATATTCGTTTTCTCTGATAATAACCTTTTTCGCAAGGTACTGAAGAATCCTCTCTGTAGGTGCAATCACCTTTACTACCAGAAATTTTTCATTTTCTCCTCTGTTAAGCGCCAGCACACGATGTCCCACAACCTTCTTAAGAGGTTCCTCATAGGCATAATACATCTCATAAACGCTCTCTGCCTTTTCATCCTTCGCTGTGCTGGTAAGGGTTCCTTCCTCCATGGTAATATTTCGAATGTACATGCGGTAGTCGGCTTCATCGGAAATCATCTCCGCAATAATATCCTTTGCGCCCTGAAGAGCCTCCTTGACATCCTTCACTTCTTTTTCTTCACTTACATATTTGGCTGCCTCTGTCTCAAGTAGCTCTGATGCCTCCTGCTTTAAAATATACTCTGCCAGGCCCTCCAGTCCCTTTTCCTTTGCCACGCTGGCTCTGGTCTTTCTCTTAGGCCTGTAAGGACGGTATAGATCCTCCACTACCACCAATGTTTCAGCAGCCAGAATCTTATTCTTCAATTCCTCGGTAAGCTTTCCCTGCTCCTCTATGCTTCCAATTACCTGTTCCTTCTTTTCCTCTAAGTTACGCAGGTAATTCAACCGATCATAAAGATTTCTCAAGACCTCATCATTTAAAGAACCGGTAGCCTCCTTGCGGTAACGGGAGATAAAGGGAATGGTATTACCCTCGTCAATCAGTTTGACTGCTGCCTCCACCTGCCACTTTTCAACCTTCAGTTCTTCTTTCAGTTTCAGTATGATATCCATATTGTCCACCCTCGTATTTTAAAGATTTGTCTTTCTTATTATAGAGGATAAGCTATCCCTTTTTCAAGAAAGATTTGTATTATCTCCAGGAAAGTGCTAATATAAAATTATAAGTAAAACTATGTTTATTTTTAGAAAGTGAATTTTATGGATTTCAATCATTACAACAATCCTTATAATCAGAATAACAATATTTATCCTGAAGGTCAGCGCCAGTTTATTCGAAATCCTGGACAGACCTTGGCTACTGTATCACTTGCCCTGGGAATTGCCAGCATTTTTACTATGCTCACCGTATATATTCCTTTAATTTGCGGAAGCCTTGCAATCGTTCTGGCTCTTCTTTCTAAAGGATACGGCAAGAAAATGCTGATTGCCGCTAAAATTGGCGTGGGAACCGCCATTGGTGGCATGGCTTTGGTCATTACGATTACCGGTTCTTTATTGGCACTGTTGCTATCCAGCGATGGCAGTACATTAGTGGAATTTGGAAAGCAACTGGATCAGCAGTTTGAACAGCAGACCGGACAGGATTTAGAAAGCCTTTTGGGGACTTCCTACGAAGACATTATGCAGGAATATGCCGAATCACTCGGCAAATAGAGGAAGGAGGAGCATCTATGAGCAGTATGATTACAGGTAGTTACAACTTTATGAACACTTACAACAATGGATATTCCGGCAGTTATATAAATGTCAGCCAGTCAAGTGCTTCCTCACAGTCAAATAAGCCTGTGGTAAATCCCGGAGAATCTACCAAGGTTTCACCCGGGCGTAAATCTTCGCCTGCGGAATGTGAAACCTGTAAAAACCGCAAATATCAGGACGGTTCCGATGAAATGGTTTCCTTCAAATCAGCCGCCCACATTTCTCCTGAGGCTTCCGCTTCCAGAGTCATGGCACACGAACAGGAACATGTCAGCAATGCTTATTCCAAGGCAGCGCAAAAAGGCGGAAAGGTTCTTGCTGCCAATGTCACTTTAAAAACTGCCATTTGTCCGGAATGCGGGCGCAGTTATGTGGCAGGCGGAACTACCTCCACTCGAATAAAGTATCCAAATGAAGATAATCCCTATGTTCAGAACCGCAAGTCCGCAGATGCTGCTTCCCTGATTGGGAGTATGCTGGATATGGCTGTCTGAACATAATGACAGGCTTATCTGCCATATGTATAGATATGAAATAGCAAGTATTGTAGGAGCAATTTTATGAATCAATATTTATCTTCTGCCAACCTAAAGTCTCTGGCAAAGGGACAATTATTGGGGAAATATCCCCCTCTGATTGGGGCTTTAGTGCTTATGCAGCTTTGCACCGTTCCACTCTCTCTTTCTATCAGCTTTCTGATTGGAACAGATTCGGTAATCGGTGTACTTATTTATAGTGCTGCACTCTTTTTACTCCAGCTTTTTGTTGGATTTTTCATTGCCGGTGAGGCTTACATTTATTTAAAGACTGCCTGCGGACAAAGACCGACAGTCGCCGATCTGTTCCACTGCTTCCGTGGCGATACTTCCAAAGTAGCTTACTTACAGGCCATTTTAGGCGGTGTATCTGTCTTATGTTCGCTGCCGGCCATGATAATACAAATCTATCTCTTACAATCCTTCAATTTGTCTGAGATAGATGCTCTTACCGAAGGAACACTTCCCTTCAATGCCGTATTATTTCTGGCTTATGTAATTGTAACTATTGTGGGATTGGCAATTAATATCATAATTGATTTAATGCTGTCACAGGTTTTTTATCTGATGTTAGATTTTCCTGGGTACTCTGCATCACAGCTTCTTAAAATGAGTGTCCGATTGATGAAAGGAAATAAAGGAAGACTGTTTTATATTCAGTTGTCTTTTGTACCCTTGCTTTTGCTAAGCCTGCTATCATGTGGGATTGCTGTTTTGTGGATACATCCCTATATGCAGGCCACTTATGCAAACTTTTACTTAGACTTAATTAAGAAAAAGAGTAAATAATAAAGGAATAATTCCTAAGATCAAAAAACGCATGAAAGGCTTTTATTCAGCATTTCATGCGCTTTATTTTTATTCTGTAGGTTCTTTTACACTAATCCATTTCAGATATGCATTGATAAAAATATCAATGGCTCCGTCCATAACCGCATCCACATTTCCTGTTTCTGCATTGGTTCTGTGATCCTTAACCATAGTATATGGCTGCATCACATAAGAGCGAATCTGATTTCCCCAGCCTATTTCCTTTACCTCACCTCGAATATCTGAAAGCTTCTCGGCATTAGCTTCCTTCTTCAGCATATACAGCTTGGCTTTCAGCATTTGCATTGCCTTATCCTTGTTCTGAAATTGGGATCGCTCATTCTGGCACTGCACCACAATTCCAGTAGGAATATGGGTAATACGAATTGCAGAGGACGTCTTATTGATATGCTGTCCACCGGCGCCACTGCTTCGGTAGGTATCTATACGCAAATCATCTTCATTAATCTCCACATCCAGATCGTCTTCTATATCCGGCATAACATCCAGCGAAACGAATGAAGTCTGACGCTTTCCCTGTGCATTAAAAGGAGAAATTCGTACCAGCCTATGAACTCCTTTTTCTGATTTCAGATAGCCATAAGCATTGGTTCCGTTTACCTGAAAGGTTACAGACTTAATTCCTGCCTCATCACCATCCAGATAATCAAGCACCTCCACAGAAAATCCTTTCCGCTCCGCCCATCTGGTGTACATGCGATAAAGCATAGAACACCAGTCACAGCTTTCCGTACCGCCTGCTCCGGCATTCAGCTTTAAAATTGCATTATATCCGTCATACTCATCAGAAAGAAGGGTGCTAATGCGGATATCCTCAAAGGTTGCAATAAATTCATCAAGCTCCATACGGATATCTGCCACCAACTGGGCATCTTCTTCCTCATACCCCATTTCAATCAGGGTTTCAATATCCTCATACTGGGTTTCCAGACCTTCTATTGTCTCTACTGTGTCTTTTAAATTCTTCAGTTCTTTCATTTTCTGGTTGGAAATATCAGGGTCATCCCAAAAACCGGGAGCTTCCATTTCTCTTTCCAGTTCTTCAATCTTCTTTGACTTATTTGCTAAGTCAAAGTGAATCCCTCACTTCCGCTAAAGGGCTCTTGTAGGTCTGCAGTTCAGATTTCATCTGATCCAACTCTACCACCTTGCGTCACCTCTTTCTTTATTATTTTTTACCACAGCACTGTTTATACTTTTTCCCGCTGCCACATGGACAGGGATCATTCGGATAAACCTTAGCTGCCTCTCTCTTTACAGGTGCCTTGACAGCAGAATCATCTTTATTCGTTCCTGTTACCTTTGCTACCTGCTCTCTTTCTACCTTCTGCTCTACTCGTACATGGAACAGAACTCTGACTGTTTCCTCACGGATATTTTGTGTCATCTCATCAAACATCTCATAGCCGCTGAGCTTATATTCTACCAGAGGATCTCTCTGACCGTAGGCCTGTAATCCCACACCTTGGCGAAGCTGATCCATATCATCAATATGATCCATCCACTTACGGTCAATGACCTTAAGCAGGATTACGCGTTCCAGCTCGCGGATAGCCTCCGGCTCGGGAAACTCTGCTTCCTTTGCCTCATAGAGCTTTACTGCCTCTTCCTTAAGCTGCTGCTTTAATGCATTCTTTTTCGGCGTATTGATACGTCCCCTGTTAATTGGTTTCAGAGGGATGGTGGGAAGCAGTAACGTATTTAATTCTTCCAGATTCCAGTCATCATAATCTGTATCATCACCGATTACAATATCCACTGCATTTTCGGCAATATCCGTAATCATTTTGTAGATGGCATCCCGCATGCTTTCGCCATTTAACACACGGCGTCTTTCCTCATAAATAATTTCTCTCTGCTCATTCATGACCTGATCATACTCAAGCAGATTCTTTCTGATGCCATAGTTATTGTTTTCTATCTTCTTTTGTGCAGACTCAATAGCATTACTTAATGTCTTGTGTTCAATTTCCTGATTTTCAGGAATACCCAGTGCATTAAACATATTAATCAGACGCTCTGAACCAAACAGGCGCATCAGGTCATCTTCCAGTGAAATATAGAACTTAGATTCACCGGGATCTCCCTGACGTCCAGAACGTCCGCGGAGCTGATTATCAATACGCCTTGATTCATGGCGTTCGGTACCGATAATTTTCAGTCCGCCCGCGGCTCTGGCCGCATCATCCAATTTAATATCCGTACCACGTCCTGCCATATTGGTTGCAATTGTTACTGCACCGCTGATACCTGCATCTGCAACAATCTCTGCCTCCAGTTCATGGAACTTGGCATTCAGCACTTTGTGAGGAATCCCCTGTTTGGTAAGCAGTCTGCTCAGTTCCTCAGATGCTTCGATGGTAATAGTACCAACCAGCACAGGTTGTCCCTTGGCATGAGCTTCCTTAACGGCCTCCACAATGGCATGAAGCTTTTCTTTCCTTGTCTTATATACTGCATCCTGCAAATCTATTCTTGCAACAGGCTTATTGGTGGGAATTTCCACTACATCCATTCCGTAAATATCACGGAACTCACGTTCTTCAGTAAGTGCCGTACCTGTCATACCCGCCTTCTTTTCAAATTTATTAAAGAAATTCTGGAAGGTAATGGTCGCCAGCGTCTTACTTTCTCGTTTAACCTTAACATGCTCCTTTGCCTCAATCGCCTGATGAAGTCCATCCGAATAACGACGTCCCGGCATGATACGTCCGGTAAATTCATCTACAATCAGTACTTGATCATCCTTTACCACATAATCCTGATCTTTGAACATTAAATTATTTGCACGGAGTGCAAGGATAATGTTATGCTGGATTTCAATATTCTCAGGATCTGCAAGATTCTCAATTTGGAAGAACTTTTCTACCTTGTCAACGCCCTGTGCAGTAAGATTAACCACCTTGTCCTTCTCATTGACAATGAAATCACCGGTTTCTTCTCTCTCCACTCCCATGATGGCATCCATCTTAGAGAGATCCTGCATATCCTCCCCACGCTTCATCTGCTTGGCGAGAATATCGCACACCTCATAGAGCTTAGTAGACTTTCCACTCTGCCCGGAAATAATCAGTGGGGTTCTCGCTTCATCAATCAGTACGGAGTCCACTTCGTCAATGATGGCATAGTGTAAATCTCGAAGAACCAGCTGTTCCTTATAAATTACCATGTTGTCTCTCAGGTAATCAAATCCCAGTTCATTATTTGTCACATAAGTAATATCACAACTATATGCTTCTCTCCTCTCCTCCGGTTTCATGCTGTTAAGAACAACACCTACCTTAAGACCAAGGAATTCATGTACCTGCCCCATCCACTCAGCATCACGCTTTGCCAGGTAGTCATTGACCGTAACTACATGCACACCCTTTCCTTCCAGTGCATTCAGGTAAGCAGGAAGCAGACAGGTCTGGGTTTTTCCTTCACCTGTTTTCATCTCTGCAATACGCCCCTGATGAAGGATTATGCCGCCGATCAGCTGGACACGGTAATGCTCTGTATGTAATACTCTTCTTGCTGCTTCCCTGACTACTGCATATGCTTCCGGAAGCAAGTCATCCAACGTTTCTCCTTCATTTAATCTTTTCTTAAATTCCTCTGTCTTTCCACGAAGCTCTGCATCAGAAAGCTCCAGCATGGAAGGACGCAGATCCTCAATTGCCTGAACAATTCCTTCGATACGCTTTAATTCTCTTTCGCTATGAGTACCAAATACTTTTTGGATTAAATTCATCTCATTACCTCACTACTAAAGTTGAAAGGACTTTACTATCTCATAAAAAACTGCAAATCTTATTGTATCAGATTTGCAGTCTTTATTCAACCATTCAAA
>CAMBLS010000023.1 GCA_945868485.1 uncultured Lachnospiraceae bacterium
TTTTAACATTTTCTGCTGTCTTTCCACCAATAATCAGACTGAATTCCCTCCTTACAGCGGCTCGGATAGCATCATCAAATTTTTGACCGCCCACTTTAATGAGACGGCTTAAGACAATACCACCTAAAGAAAGAATTGAAATTTCTGTGGTATCATAGCCTACATTTACAATCAGAACTCCCTGTGAATTTTTGACATCAATATCAAGACCTAATCCATCAGCAACAGCCTTTTCAACCACCATGATTCTTCTTGCCTTTACACCTGCATCACGAATCAAATCATAAAAAGCTCTTTTTTCAACTTCAGTAACATCAGTCGGTACTGCAATGAAGTAATCTGCCGGTTTCAAATTACTTCTGGTTAAATCACTGATAAAATATTTAATCAGGAGCTCCATATTCTTTATATCCGCAATCACTCCATTGGAAAGCGGGTAAGAAATATGAATATTTCCTGGTGCTTTCTCATACATTTCAAAAGCAGAATCTCCATAAGCAAACAAAGTATTCTTGTTTTCAATGGCAATCATATTCTTTTCTACGAGAATCGTATCATCACCACGATTAAATATTTTTATGTTACTGGTTCCCAAATCAATACCAAATGCACTGTTAGACAAAATAAAAACCCCTTTCTATAATATCTCTTCTTCTTTTAAACTGATGTAACATCCATCTCCAACAATAATGTGATCTAAAAGAGGTATGTCCATCAATTCCCCTGCTTCTTTTATCTTTTGTGTAATTACGATATCCTGCCTGCTGGGATGCGGATCGCCACTTGGATGGTTATGCAGAAGCATCAGATAACATGCTCTGCACTTAAGTGCCTGAACAAAAACCTCCCGGGGAGACAATAAAGATGCCTTTACAGTTCCCATAGATATCATATATTCTTCAATAAGCTTTAACTTATTATCCAAAAGCAATAGCAAAATAATCTCTTTTTCCTGATGGCGCATTATTTCCATATAATAATCTGCCACCGTATGCGGTGTATCAAAGCGAAGTGTCTGTGCAGCCCGTTCTTTTGCCATTCGAACCGCCAACTCTGCCAGGCACTTTACTTTCACTGCCTTTACCTCTCCTATTCCAGGAATTTCCATCAATTCTTCCAGTGAAAGATGATGGAGGGAATTGAGTCCCTTTTCCTGTCCGGCAATCGAAAGAATTTTCTGTGCTAGATCCAAGGCAGAATAATTTTTAGTACCTGTCCTTAAAATAATGGCAAGCAGTTCTGCTTCTGTCAGGGCACTGGCACCATGGGTCATGAATTTTTCATAAGGCATGACTGATTTTTCTGTATCATATTTTATCATTTATTTCCTTTCCAATCCCTTCTCTCATTTGGATGGAAAAGCAAACAACCTAAGTACAACTCTAAATAAAACGATATACAAAAATTGCCAGAACAATGCCAATGATACTGGCAACGGTAATTTTAATCGTAAGACCAAACGTAATACACATTATCCCTATATCAAAAACAATTGGAGACGATAATCCAAAAGTCTGTCCGTAATTCAGCCATGTGCTGGGAAAAAGATTTCCTATAAAACCGCCAATCACTATCCCTGCTAAAATTAAAAGGAAACAGGCCCAGTTATTTTTACGCATTCTGTACCTCCGATAGTTCATTTGTAAGGCATGAAATGAATCCATAGCCAACCATTATATTAACACAGTTGGGAATTTATGTATACTGATTTCACAGAAAATTTATGAGTTTCGTTTGTCAAAATCCTTCACAATAATTCCTTTTTCCACTAATTTCTGTAATGTTTTCATAATTCCAAATTTACCGTGTTGCCAGGTAAGTCCACCTTGAAAATATACGGCATAGGGAGGTTTCACAGGTCCATCTGCGCTTAATTCAATA
Organism: uncultured Lachnospiraceae bacterium; assembly: GCA_945868485.1. Taxonomy (GTDB): domain Bacteria; phylum Bacillota; class Clostridia; order Lachnospirales; family Lachnospiraceae; genus Suilimivivens. The sequence goes on from CAMBLS010000023.1 coordinate 1,882, forward strand.
GAGGAACCTGATACAAATGCACCTGCCGCCATAATTACAGGGCTGTCATATCCTGGCATATCCCATGGTTCTGGCGTAACATGCCCATCAACGGATGCTGCCTGTTGAATTCCCTGACAAAATGCAATTACCCCTTCTGGATTTCCAAATGTAACCGCCTGAATAATATCATGTCTTGATTCTTTTCCGTCAGGTACTACGGAAAACCCAAGACGTTCATAAAGATTTGCCGCAAAAATAGCTGCTTTTAATGCATTGGCAGTTACCGAAGGTGCCAGAAACAGTCCCTGATAAAAGGAACCCAGTACCTGTAGGGATGCCCCCACTTCTTTCCCTAGTCCGGGAGAAGTAAGACGATACGCTGCATTTTCAATACATTCTTTTTTCCCAGCAAGATAGCCACCAATGGGAGCCAGACCACCTCCCGGATTTTTAATCAGAGAGCCTACTACCAGGTCTGCTCCTACATCAGACGGTTCTTTTTCCTCCGTAAATTCACCATAACAATTATCTACCATACAAATTACATCTGGTTTAATTTTTTTGATAAAGGTAATCAATTGACCAATTCGCTCAATAGATAACGTTGGTCTTGTCTGGTATCCCTTTGAACGCTGAATAGTAATAAGTCTTGTCTTTTCATTGATAGCGTTGCGAATCCCTTCAAAATCAAAACTGCCATCAGAACAAAGATCAACCTGTCGATAACTGATACCATACTCCTTTAATGATCCTTTGGAAGGACGTATTCCAATGACTTCTTCTAAAGTATCATAGGGCTTTCCTACCGGAGAAAGGAGTTCATCTCCGGGTCTTAAGTTGCTCATAAGTGCCAATGCCAGTGCATGCGTTCCACAGGTAATCTGCGGACGCACCAGAGCATCTTCTGTATGAAAAATGTCGGCATATACTCTTTCCAAAGTTTCGCGTCCCAAATCATTATAACCATAACCGGTTGTCCCAAGCAAACATGCCTCACTGACCTTATTTTTTTGCATGGCACCTATGACCTTGAGCTGATTGTATTCAGAAAGTGCATCTATCTCCGTCCATCTGTCCGATAAAGAATTCCATACTGCTTCTCCATAATCATAGACTTCCTTGCTGATTCCCATTGTGCAATACATATCTTCTACGGCTCTTTTTGTTTGATTATTTAATATATTTTTACTCATATTTAACAGATCTCCTTATGATGATGCGCAAAATTGCTCCATCATATATTCAAGAATTTTTTGATTATCATAGTCAAATGCAGGTTTATCAATCCAAATGACATTTTTTTCTCGTCTGAACCAGGTAAGCTGTCTCTTAGCGAAATGACGAGTATCCCGCTTAATCAGATAAACAGCTTCTTCCAAACTGCAGTCTCCTTCCAGATACGAAAAAATTTCTTTATATCCCAAGCCCTGCATAGATACCATATTTCTATGATAGCCCATTTTTTTTAGCTTCAGAACTTCCTCTACAAGTCCGTCCTCCAGCATCTGATCCACCCTCTCATCAATCCGCTGATAAATTCTTTTCCGGTCATCATTTAGAACAAAATAACAGCTGTCGTAAGCTGCATGCTTCTCTCTTTCTGTTTTATTGTGTTCTGAAATAGGTATTCCATTCAGTTCATAAAATTCCAGTGCCCTGATGATACGTTTTTGATTATTGGGATGAATTATTTCTGCTGAAACCGGATCAACTTCGCGAAGCTGTTCATGGAGATATACATTGCCCTTTTCTGCTGCAACAGACTCCAGATGAGAACGAATTGAAAAATGCTCCTCCTCTGATGCAAAATTAATATCGTACAAAAGTGCCTGAATATAAAATCCTGTCCCTCCAACAACAACAGGAACGTTTCCTCTTTTGTATATCCCTTCAAGTGCCTGCTTTGCAAGTTCTTGAAAACGAAATACATTGAATTCATCTTCCGGCATCAGTACATCTATCAAATGATGGGGAATCCCCTGCATTTCTTCCGGTCGTATCTTTGCAGATCCAATATCCATATATTTATATATTTGCATAGAATCGGCTGAAATGATTTCGCCGTGAATTTTTTTTGCAAGTTCAATAGACAATGCTGTTTTTCCAACGGCAGTAGGTCCGGTAAGGATAATCAGTTTATTTTTTTGACTCATACAGCTCCTTATAATATATTTCTAAATGATTCGTTTAAACTTCTTTTCAATTTCATATTTGCTCATGGAAATAATGGTTGGCCTTCCATGTGGACAATGGTACGGATTTTCAAGGGTAAACAGTTCTTCTATCAGTGCGGTTGCCTCTTTTACATCCATCTGAGCATTTCCTTTAACAGCTGCCTTACAGGCCATGGATGCAAGCTTTTGTAAAATAATATCAGGCTTTCCTTTTAAAGGATTTTCCGCCAGTCCATCCAAAATATCTGTAAAAAGCTCTTTTTCATTGCAGCCATACAAATCTGTAGGCATACTCCTTAATGCATAGGAGCCACATCCAAAATCTTCTATCTCAAAACCAAACTCTATGAAGGAATCAAAATATTCCTTCAATAGTACCTCTTCCCTGCCAGTGAGATTCAGGATAACAGGTGGATTTAACATCTGGGATGTAACCATTTTGGCTTCAAGTTCTTTCACAAGACGTTCATACTTTACCTTTTCATGAGCAGCATGCTGATCCATAATAAACAGCTTGTCTTTAAATGCAATCAACCAGTAGGTGTCAAAAATCTGTCCTAAAATGCGGTATTCATCTTTGGCTTCCCTGGTCAAGAATTTTTCTTCAAATAAATTAAGCTGCACAGGCTTTTCTACCAGAATATGTTCATTTGCTTTTATAATATTTGCATGAATTCCTTCATTTTGGTTATTTTTTCCATAAATCTCCTTACCTATAATTTTATTTTCCGCAATTTTATGCAGGAAATCCTGTACACTTGACTCTTCCATAACCATTGCAGAACGTCTCTTCTCAAAAGGTTCCGGCACCTTTGTTTCTACAATCCTTCTTTCTTTTTCTTCCGAAAGTACAACATCCGGTATCAATTCTATTTCCTTAAGGCATTTTTGAACCGACTGGGAAAGCTGTTCATAGAGAGTATTTCCCTGTATCAGCCGAATTTCCATTTTAGCCGGATGAACATTCACATCTATCATATCCGGCTCCATCATAAAATGAAAAACAAAAAAAGGAAATTTATGCTGCATCAGGTAAGCCCGATACCCCTCTTCTACTGCCTTTGTAATGATGTCATTTTTTACATAACGTCCGTTCACGAAATACGTTTCAAAGTTACGATTGGAACGATTTATCTCTGGTTTACCGATAAAACCGCTAACTTTAAAATGTTCTGCATTAAACTCAAAAGGAATCAGTGCCCTTTCTATATCCCTGCCATAAATTCGATAGATAACCTCTTTCAGATTCCCATTACCGGATGTATGGAATTTTATCTGTCCATTCTGAACAAATTTGATAGCTATTTCAGGATGGGACAATGCCAGATGCTCCATCATATCTGATACATAACTTCCCTCTGTTTGTGGCTGCTTCAAAAATTTTTTCCTTACAGGAGTATTAAAAAATAAGTTACGCACTAAAAAAGTAGTTCCCTTTGGTGCACCAATTTCCTCCAGTTCCTCCTCAGCACCTCCGGAAATGGCATATCGTACACCAGTAATATCCGCTTCTGTTTTTGTGATGACCTCCACCTGTGCAACTGCGGCAATACTGGAAAGTGCTTCGCCACGAAATCCCAGGCTTTTAACAAAATTTAAATCGTCAATTGAAGTAATCTTACTGGTAGCATGACGCAGGAAGGCCTTCTTAACCTGATCCTTTTCAATTCCACATCCGTTGTCCGTAACTCGAATCAGAGAGATTCCACCTTCTTTAATTTCTACCGTAATTGCATCCGCACCCGCATCAATGGCATTTTCTGTCAACTCCTTTACCACGCTTAAAGGGCGTTCCACTACTTCACCTGCAGCAATTTTATCAATTGTACTTTGACTTAATAAATGAATAACCGGCATAATTCCTCTCATTCTGCCGCAAGATGCGACAATATATCTACCATCTGTTCTTTAATTTATTCTGTAGTCTGTACAGGGTATTTAAAGCATCCAGAGGGGTAAGTGTTGTAACATCAATCTCCTTCAGCTCATTAATTACATCTTCATCTGTTACAGTATCAAATAATGACATCTGACTTAAATCAACTTCATCATATTGAATTGCTTTATGCTTGCTCTCATTCTGAGGCGTAACAATGCTTTGAACCTTCTCAAGAATATCATTATCGCACAGCTGGGCTACTATTTCCTTTGCACGGTCAATTACCATATCAGGTACGCCTGCCAGCTTTGCAACCTGAATTCCATAACTCTTGTCCGCCCCACCTTTGATAATCTTTCTCAAAAAAACGATGTCATCTCCTTTTTCCTTTACCGCAATACAATAGTTATTTACATTGTTCATCTTGCCTTCCAGTTCCGTCAGCTCGTGATAATGAGTTGCAAATAATGTTTTGGCTCCCAACAGCTTTTTATTGCTGATGTGTTCAATCACAGCCCATGCAATACTTAATCCGTCAAAGGTTGACGTACCTCTTCCGATTTCATCTAAAATCAAAAGACTGTTTGAAGTTGCATTGCGCAGAATATTGGCAACCTCATTCATTTCCACCATAAAAGTACTCTGACCGCTTGCAAGATCATCTGATGCACCGACTCTGGTAAAAATACGGTCGACCATACCGATATTCGCACTTGCAGCAGGTACAAAGGATCCGATTTGCGCCATTAGCACAATCAATGCCACCTGTCTCATATAGGTGGATTTTCCCGCCATATTGGGACCTGTAATGACAGATACGCAATACTTATGATTGTCCAGATAAGTATCATTTGAAATAAACATTTCCCCTGAAATCATCTGTTCAACCACAGGATGCCTGCCGGCTTTAATATCTATTATACCCTTTTCATTAATCACTGGTCTTACATAATGATTTCTTTCAGCGACTAGGGATAACGATGCGAGTACATCCAATTTTGCCACTGCCTTAGCGGTTCTCTGGATTCGTTCCATCTCCCCGGCAATAGCATCCCTGATTTTACAAAACATATCATATTCCAAGGTAAAAAGCTTGTCCTCTGCATTCAAGATAGTATCTTCAAGCTCTTTCAATCTGGCATTGGTATAGCGCTCTGCATTTGCAAGAGTCTGTTTTCGGATATAGTCTTGCGGCACTAAATCTTTATAGGAATTAGTTACCTCATAATAATAGCCAAACACCTTATTATATCGAATACGAAGATTTTTGATTCCAGTTCTTTCCCGATCCTCTTCCTCCAACTTTGCAAGCCAGTCTTTTCCCTCAGTCTTGGCATGGCGCAGATTGTCAATGGTATCGTCAAAGCCTTCCCTGATAATACCTCCCTCTTTAATTGCAATAGGTGGCTCCTCTTCAATAGCGGCTTCAATCAAAGTGCAAATATCAGACAAATCATCCATCTGTTCATTAATTTCTTTCAAAAGCTTTTCGTCAAAATCAGTCAAAAGTGTCTTAATATGAGGAAGCATTTGCAGAGAATTTCTAAATGCAATCAGATCTCTTGGATTAGCAGTTTTATAGCTGACTTTTCCAAGCAGCCTTTCCAAATCATAAATTGGATTTAAATATTCTCTGATTTCATCACGGCTGATTGCCTGCTTTGACAATGCCCCTACACTGTCCAATCGTAGTTCAATCTGTTCTTTATCAATTAAAGGCTGTTCAATAAAACGACGTAGCGTTCTTGCCCCCATAGCTGTTCTGGTCTTATCCAGTACCCACAAAAGAGAACCTCTTTTTTGCTTTTCCCGCAAGGTTTCTGTCAATTCCAGATTTCTTCTTGTAGAACTGTCCAATAACATGTATTTGCTGGTAAGATAAGGGTACAAATGTGTTATATGCTCCAGAGATGTCTTTTGTGTTTCATTCAGATACTGCATCATACATCCGGCAGCAATCAATCCCGATGGGAAATCCTCCACACCCATGCCAAGGAGCGTAGTCACATGAAAATGCTTTAACAGACTTTTTCTGCACCTTTCCTCATCAAAAAAGTGTGCTTCCAGAGTGTAAATGGCAATATGAAGCCTCCCCTTTAAATCCTCTATATCGATGCCGCTTACAAGAAAGGCATCATTGCAGATAATTTCACTGGGACTATATTTATTAATTTCATCCAACAGTTTTTTATTATCATCCACTTCTGTCAGAAAATAATCACCAGTAGTGACATCTGCAATAGATATGCCAGTTTTTCCCTGAAAATAGGCGATACTCATAAGAAAGTTATTACGTCCCTCATCCAGTGTCTGCACATTTAAATTTGTACCTGGCGTCACCACTCTGATTACTTCTCTTTTTACGATTCCTTTGGCAAGTTTAGGATCCTCCACCTGTTCGCAGATAGCCACTTTATATCCTTTGGAAACCAGCTTTGCCAAATATCCTTCCACTGCATGATAGGGAACCCCACACATAGGTGCCCGTTCTTCCATACCACAGTTTTTTCCGGTAAGTGTAATTTCAAGTTCCTTGGATGCAGTCAATGCATCTTCAAAAAACATTTCATAAAAGTCACCCAATCTGTAAAAAAGAATTGCATCAGGATATTCTTTTTTCGTCTCCATATATTGCTGCATCATAGGGGTCATTTCTGCCATTTTTTCACCGTCCATTTGATAACCAATAAGCCGGCTTTAGAGAAGCCGGCAAACTAGGTAATTATTTGTTATAGCTCTTTGCACAGGATAATGCGTCATCAATATGTCTGCAGAAATTTTCTGCACCTACTGCTTCATAAAATCCCGATTTCTGCATAACCTTCATAGGCTGTTCATTCACATGTGAGAAAATCAACTGAACTTTTTTCTTTTGACACATGTTAAGAAGCTGCTCTAAATTATGCATTGCAGTTGCATCTATGGCACTTACACTTCGCATACGGATTACCAGACAGTTTGTGGTATCAGAAAAGGTAATGCTGCGAAGAAGCTTATCTGCCGCTGCAAAAAACATGGGACCACTGATTTCATACACAAGTGTATTTTCAGGTACTGCCTTAAGCTCAATGCCATCCGGATCATTTTCATCCTCAATATATTTCCAACCTTCTACCTGCGTCACATCACTCATACGTTTCATAAATAAAATTGCTGCAAATACAATACCTACCTCAATGGCAATTACAAGATCAAATACAACAGTAAGCACAAAAGTAACTATCAAAACTGCAATATCACTCTTTGGTGATGTCTTAACCAGATACACAAATTCTCTCCATCCACACATGTTATAAGCAACCATAAAAAGGATTGCTGCTATGGTAGGCATGGGAATCAATGCCGCATAGGGCATAAAGATTACAAGTATCAGCAAAAGAACCACAGCATGAACCATACCCGAAACAGGAGTTCGCCCGCCGTTTTTCACATTTGCAGCTGTTCTTGCAATTGCACCGGTTGCTGGAATCCCACCAAACATTGCAGAGCAAATATTACCTGCTCCCTGTGCAACCAGTTCCATATTGGATCTGTGCTTTGAATTAATCATACTATCAGAAACCACGCAGGAAAGCAATGATTCCACCGCTGCTAAAATAGCAATGGTAAGTGCATTTCCGAACTGTGAACGAATCAAATCAAAAGAAATTACAGGGAAGGCAAATACCGGCGGTTTATTTGAAATTTCATATAGCGTTCCAATGGTATTCACTTCCATATGTAGTCCACTTACCATTCCGATTCCTGCAAAGACTGCAAGTAAGGAAGCTGGAATTGCAGTAATGAGTTTTCCTGCTTTTCCCGGAATTCGTCTTCCAATCATAGGCCATAAAATCAGGATAGCCAGACAAACCATTCCCACTATGAGCGCCTGCATATTAATTGTTGCAATATTTTTTAGCACTGCTCTTGCCTTTTCCATCGTTTCAACAGGACTGATTCCAACAGGATAGGTAAGTCCTAAGAAGTCCTTAATCTGTCCAATAGCAATGGTAACAGCAATTCCGGCTGTAAAACCAGTGGTAATTGTATATGGGATAAAGCGGATCAGACTTCCCAATCTCAAAATTCCCATAAGAATTAGCAGGATACCTGCCATAATCGTAGCAACTGCAAGCCCCTCTAAACCGCTGGTTGCTACTATTCCTGCTACAATAGTTGCAAAAGCAGCTGTAGGACCTGAAATCTGTACACGGCTTCCTCCCAGAAATGAAATTACAAAGCCTGCAACAATGGCTGTATACAATCCCTTTTCAGGGCTCACACCAGATGCCAATGCAAGTGCAATGGAAAGCGGCAATGCAATGATTGCAACGATAATCCCCGCAATCACATCTTTGATGAACTGTTCTTTGGAGTATGTTTTCATGACTGAAAACAACTTTGGTTTTAATTTTTCCATAATCTTTTCCTCATAAGTATTTATTTATCATTAGACATCTATTACCTCTTTAATTCACCCAAGTAATAGAAGCCATGACATTCTTTTAAATAAATCGGCACTATCTGCCCAATCAAACTTGTATCTCCCTTAAAATGTACGATGGTATTATTGGAAAGTCTTCCTGTAAGCAGCCCTTCCTCTTGTTCATTCGCTTCCTCAACCAGTGCCTCCATCGTCTGACCCTGCAAGCGGCTTATCCTTTCTCTCGCCGTATCCTGGACTACCTTAAGAAGCCTGTCAAACCCTTCCTTTACAATATCTTCGGGAACCTGATTTTCCATGGCAGCTGCCGGAGTTCCTGTACGCTTGGAATAAATAAAGGTAAATGCATTGTCATACTGTACTCTTCTGATGACATCAATTGTTTCATCCACATCTGAAGGTTCTTCTCCCGGAAACCCTACAATAATGTCAGTGGTAATAGAAATATCCGGTATCTCTTTTCGGATTTTTTCTGCCAGTGCTAGATATTGCTCCTTGGTATATCGCCGATTCATAGCATTTAATATTCTTGTAGAACCCGACTGCAGGGGAAGGTGCAAATGTCTGCATATTTTGGTAGATTCTTTCATTACCTGAATTAATTCATCGGAAAGATCCTTAGGATGAGAGGTCATAAATCGAATCCTCTGTAAACCGTCAATCTTTTCAATCTCTTTCAGGAGCTGAGCAAAGGTTATAGGCTGTTCCAAATTCTTGCCATAGGAATTAACATTCTGCCCAAGCAACATAACCTCCACTACCCCATCTGCAACAAGTGCTTCAATTTCGCGGATGATGTCCTTGGGATTACGGCTTCTCTCACGTCCCCTCACATAAGGGACAATGCAATAGCTGCAGAAATTATTGCATCCAAACATAATGTTAATACCCGATTTAAAAGGATATTTACGCTCCACAGGTAAATCTTCAACAATCTGATCCGTGTCCTTCCAGATATCGATTACCATGCCGTCTGCCTCAAACATATTTACTAAAAGCTCTGCAAATTTGTAAATATTATGTGTGCCAAAAATCAGATCAACAAAACGATAGCTTTGACGGATTTTTTCTATCACTGAAGGCTCCTGCATCATACAGCCACAAAGAGCAATTTTCTTGTGTGGTTTTTTCTTTTTCAAGCTGTTCAAATGTCCTAATCTGCCATATACGCGCTGATTTGCATTATCCCGCACCGTACAGGTATTATAAATGACAAAATCAGCGTCTTCATCCTCAATCAGCTCATAACCGGCTTTTTCAAGGATTCCTGACAGCTTCTCAGAATCTCTTGCATTCATCTGACAACCAAAGGTAGTCACACAACAGGTAGGCTTATGGCCTAACTGTTCCTCCAGCTTTTTTACATATCCTTTGGCTTTTTCTATAAATTCAAGTTGTCGTCCAGTCTCCTGAACGCTGTTTAACTGTTCCGTAATTTGTTGATTAAATTCCTTCATATTTATAAATTTCCTCTTTTATTAGAACTAAATATCTTTTACATAATAGGCATAAGAGCGTCCTTTTTTCCCCTTCTGTTCAAGAATATCCAGATAATTGAGAATATGAAGTACCCTCTGTGCCTCTTCTTTTCGTATTTTCACTGCTTTTGCAAATTCTGTAACAGTAAAAGGCTCTTCCAGATCATAAGGGACGAGCTGCATGTAATCCTCAATCCTGTCAAAACGAATTTCATCTGCCATAGCAATTGGAATCCTGTCATACCTGTGGGAACCTCGCTTTTTGTCTCTACTCCAGCCATTTAATAAACGGTATTCTTCTATATCAAGGAGTGGAAAACATAGATGTAGGTTCTTATTAGATAAAAAAGCCTTTATTTTGTACAATTCGTAAAAAGCTCTGTATACTGTTCCTGTCAACGGACTTTTCCTTAAGGCTGAACATGAGCCTGTCTCTTCATCAATCCAGCCAATCCATTTGATATGGGGAATTGGATAGACAATGGTAACGGGATAATCCGGCAAAAAGCTGGTCAGCTTATCTCGCATCTTATTAAAGTTAGCAGTTTGAATCTCAATAATCTCTGTTCCGGTGAAAATATCGGCAACATACCCATTAATAGGAATTTCCTGCATATCTTTATCAGGTGCATAGTAATCCTTTAAAATTCCATGGACGGTCTTTTCCTGAAGTGTTCCAATTCCATACCTTTCTCTTTTGGATGCTATAAAATTGTTTTTGACTGCTTCAAATCTCTTTTCGTCTACCATTTCTGCATGCCAATCTAATGCCCCTATTTGCGCTCCAAAAACAGCTTTCTGGAAATAAAATTGTAAACCATAACAATGCCTGTAGCAATGACTGAGCTTAAAGATACCATCATGCCATCAGAAATCAAATTCTGTAACGATAGGCTGTGAACATAAATTCCATCTATACAAATATACATGACAATTTCATTGATCAAAAGACCAAACGCTGACAAAATTAAGAATACTGTAAACTCCTTCTTCTTGTCCATTTCCTTTTTTTGGGTAAATACAAATTTAATGCTTAAAATATAATTAACTATGGCTGAAATGACAAACCCAAGAAATTTAGAAATCAGATAATGAACACCAAAAATATTAGCAAGTCCCGTAGTAATACCAAAATCAATTATAAAGCAAAAGAATCCGACAACTCCAAATTTTAAAATCTGGTCGATTAAATGTTTCATTCTAATAACCATACCCTTCCATAACCTTAAAATATCTGTGCGTGTATACAAAAAGAATGCCATGCATACATAGGCTATTATAACATGACATTCCAATTTTGAAATATTAAATTTTTAAACTTTATTTAAATTCTCCGTTGTTTTTAACGATCGCAACTGTTGTTTGAGGAATCCTCACATCCGCAGCCTGAGTTCTGATTGAACATAAAGGGTCTTGCTTCAAAACGAGGTTCCGGTCTGCAATCTGATTTACATCCGCAATCATCATCTCTTCGATTGTTATTACGGTTGTCATTTCTGCGATCACATCCGCAATCATTGTCTCTTCGGTTATTTCGTCCACAATCGTCATTTCTACGATTGCATCCGCAATCTCCATCTTTTCTGCCATTGTCGCAGTCACATCTGCCGCCTAAACAACTTCCGTTATTTCCGCAGCATAAAAGTAATAATACTAAGATCCAACAATTCATGCTTTTATCACTCCTTTATCATATGCTTTATCATATGCTGGAATAATAAAAACGTTATTTATCATTATTTAGCTTTTGATAAAATTTCTTTTTTGATATAACTAAATGTAACATCCTCACCTTTTTCTTTAAGCATCAGCAAAAGCTTCTCCAAAAGTGCCTTGGTCTTGGGATGAAGGGGTGCCCGTTCCCTGCAAAGAGAATAGTAATTCCAAGGAGAAGCGTCTGTATACTGCATTCCATTGTATACCTTACAGGCTGCAATGCGATCCATCAGCATTTCTACAATATATTTTTCCGGCATTGGCGCCGGTGCCATACCACCCGCTATCTCTTTAGTGCTATAGTCAATCCAATATTCATAATGATGCTTATTTCGTCCTTTATGATGCAACCATGCAGATGAATATCCAATTGCCTCCCGCTCTGCGTTATTAGGACTCCGATCTCCTTGATAGTATTTGACACCTACCCAAAACTCACTGGGACTGTACTTGGATAAATCGTGTAATAAGCCCTGCTTATACAGCCCTACCTTAAAGCATCCCTGCATCACCAGATACTTATGATAGGTTATGGTTTTAAAATGTTTCCATGTGTTCATGAATTTTGTTGTCTTCCTTTTTTATTTCTTCCTGCCGTACTTCTTTTTTGCGAATTTGATTTAACTTCACGCTTTTTCGTTTGATAAATTGCAAGACATCTGCCCTGAATCATGGTAATGGAATCGTTCTGTTCCTGTTTTTCAATTGGGCATGCAGTATCAGCAATTTTAACCCAAATTTCATCCTTAGGAAGCTTTGGTAATGCCAGCTTATGTGATATCCAGTGCATATTACATGCAATATAAAAAGAAGAATCCTGTTCATCCGGCGCATATTGACCACATAACAAAATTCCAATCATATGGCTTATATAGCTTAAATCCGGTCGCCACGCCTCCACACCATGATAGGAAATGTCTGGATAACCACAGCCTTTCGCATCCATTACCAACAACTCTTCTTTCATGTGAAGGATTGGATGGTTTTTCCGAAGCTGAATAAGGAAACGTGTATATTCCAGTATCTCTTTTGAAAACTTATTGTCCTTCCATTTTATCCATCCAGTTTCATTATCCTGACAATAGCAGTTATTATTTCCACTTCGACTGTTGCCAAATTCATCTCCACTGAAAATAAATGGAATTCCCTGTGACAGAAACAAAAAGGTCATCATGTTTTTTATCTGCTTAAGCCTAAGCTCTTGAATAGCGCTTTTGCGGGTGTCTCCTTCCACACCGCAATTCCATGTATAATTAATATCATTTCCGTCTCTGTTATCTTCTCCATTTTTTTCATTGTGTTTTCTTTCATATGAAACACTGTCATACATAGAAAAACCATCGTAGTCTGCCATATAATTAACTACACCATATTCCTTGGGATTACACCTATGATAATGAAGCACCTGCTCCATAAGACCATCATCCCCTTTCAGGAAACGTCTCATATCATTTCGATAGTTTCCATTATTAGAAATAAAATTCTTAAAAGCAGAATTATGAATTACTGGCAGGTCTTCTTCAGGAATATAATTACACCAGATTTTTGTATCCTTTAACATCGGCTCTTCAGCCAAGCATCTGTATGGAATATGAAGCCCACTTACACGAACACCATCAATGTGATACTCCGTAACCCAGAACTTAATGGCATCAAGCATAGAAAGCTGTTTTACCTCCGTTGGGAAATAAAATTGCATAATCACTTCAATACCATTTTTATGCAGTTCTCTGACCATGGTTTTAAATGAATTTTCCGGTGAAACAGACGAACTATAGGCGGCCTTAGGGGCAAAGTAAAATCCTTTCTGGAAGCCCCAGCAATTTAACCGCACAGCATCGGCAACTGTTCGTTCAGGGAACATACATTCTTCGTATTCATAACATGGCATAAGCTCCACTGCTGTAATTCCAAGTTCCTTTAGATAAGGAATCTTCTCAACAATACCTTCATAGGTTCCTCTGTGTCTTACATTAGAACTTTTATGCATCGTAAAACTACGCACATTAAGCCCATAAAAAATACTCTCTTCCAATGGAATCATAGGTGAAACGTCATCCTGCCAGTCAAATTTCCCTGTTACAAATCCACCAAAGGTTTTTCTTTTTTCCCCTTTATGAACACCCCACTTTTCAAGCCCAAATATCTTTCTGGCATAAGGATCAGTGAAAACCTCTTCTTCACTATAGAAATTATAAAGATAGTCCGAAATTCCGTTACCTTCAATCTTTATTCCATACAGAGAACCTCTCCTGCCCTCCTGTGAAAATGGAATTCTGAATTCTTTTCCCTTTTGATCATATAAGATTACACCAGAATTTGTTTTATCAGGTATATCTGCTACAATATTTATTTCATTATCTTTAGAAATTGCTCCTAATTTATCCGGTTTAAAATACGTAATCTTCCACTCTGAGTTCATGCACCCTCCTGTAAAATAATAATGTCAATCTGTGCTCTTGTAACTTTTTCTGTTGTTTCAATCATATCATAAATGAGCCGGCATGTGTAAAAAATATTAATATAGATATTGCATCTACATTAATTGACTAGTAAAATAAAATTTAGTAATAAATAGTTTATCACAAAATAAAGGAGATATTATGAGTAAAAAAGGAAACGATCATTTAAGTAATAATTCAGCCAGTCAATCAGAAGAACTTGATGAAGAAATGACTGTAACCCTTGACCTGGAAGACGGGACAAGCGTTAACTGTGCAATTGTTACGATTCTTTCTGTAAAAGATCAGGATTACATTGTATTACTCCCACTTGAAGAAGATGGCGAAAACCATGATGGCATGGTATGGTTTTACCGATACTATGAAAACGAAAATGATCCCAATGAAGAACCGACTCTAGAATATATTGAAGATGATGAAGAATATGAAATCGTATCCGATGCTTTTGATGAATATCTTGACAATGCAGAATTCGATGAGTTTATAGAGGAGGAATAATTCCTTTCGAAAAATTACACTGTTATACATATAGTAAGGCGGAAAGCTTATCTGAAAGCTTTCCGCCAATTATTATTTTATAGATTCCTCAAGTTTATTTGCAAGGGATAAACATTTTGATAATTTTTTCCTGATCAAATCAACTTTATCAAGATGTTCTTTTGATACCTCATCAGATTGATTAATACCTTCCAGAATATTTTTGATATCTTTATCAATTAACTTCAGTGTCTGAGAAATTTCATTTGAGGAAGTACCGGAGTCGTTCGCAAGCTTTCCCATTTCTGTGGCAACAACCGAAAAACCTTTGCCATTTTCTCCACTACGAGCCGCCTCAATAGATGCATTCAATGCAAGGATATTGGATCGCGAAGCATTTCCACTTATTTCGCCAACAATACTTGATGCTTTTTTTACATCGCCATCAATGTTTGTCATTTGCCCTACCATACCATCCAGGATGCCATTAATTTGTATGATTCCTGAAAATATATCAGTAAGTGATCCATCAATCTCGTTTACGGTTTTCTTAAATTCAGTAGAAATCTCATGCACGGTGTCTTTTGCACCTGCAGAATGTGTATAAATAATAACACCTACAACTTTGTTATTGTCCTTAATCGGTGCAAGATAACCTTCAAATGCTTCTCCTAAAACTTCTTTTGGAAGATAATTATATTTTCTTTTTCCGGTTCTAACTACTTCATCAAATCCACCACTCGGATCATCCAAATGCTCTCCGATTGCTTTAAGAGGAACCGCCCCATTTGGAATTTGAAATCCCAATACTGTCCCCTCAACATCCATTACTGTAATAAAAGATGAATCATCCAATAATTGATAAATAGTCGGAAGAACTTCAAGAATTTTATTAATTTCCGGATTAACTTGTGAAAAATCAATGTGCATATTAAACCACCCCCATTTGATATTCTTATCTTATCATTGATAACAGCCTGATACAAGCATTATGACATAGAATCACATTAAAATCGTTAAATCAAAATGTACTTTACTTTAAACCATCTTTTGTATCATTTCGTTTTCCAAATATCTTGAAATCTTCCTTCCCCGTTCTTTGGTATAGTAAATGAATAAATCGTCCCGGGCTCTTGTCATTGCAACATACAGGAGCCTTCTTTCTTCTTCTAGCTCCTTCGGTGTTTGAATGTTCCTTGATGGAATCACTCCATCATTCACATCAGGAAGATACACTCTCACAAATTCAAGTCCTTTAGAACTATGCATCGTAAGGACACGAACTCCATCGCAGTTTTCGGTATCATTCATTTGTTCTTCTGCTTTTTCTGCCTGAAGGTAAATGAATTCCTTTAGATCCATTCCAACTGAATAGGAAGCAAAACACTGCTGAATACTGTCCGTATGTTTCTGTAATTGTTTAAATTCATTTAAATCCCCTGCTTTTTCCTGTAAGTATCTATCATATCCAAGTGTTTTCCTGAAAAATGCAACTGCAAGAACCGGTTTAAGATTGCTTGCAATTTTCAGATGAGCAAAAAATTTTTTTACTTCTGCAGTCATTTGGGGATTTTTTCTGTAATATTTTTCCATCTGTTCCGGTAAAACCTGCTCATATGGAAGTGCCATACGAGTAAAAAAACGGTTTGGTTTATTCATAAAATAAATAAGATCACTTCTCTTGTTTCCGAAATAAAGATAGGACAAAAAAGCGGTTATATCCTTCATTATAAAACTATGAAAAATATCTGTCTTGGAGCCAACTGTCTCTTTTATCGAAATTCCTGCATCCTTTAAAAGCTCTGTATACTGGATTACCTCCATATTAGTTCGTAAAAGCAATGCCGTATTACAAAGAATCTCATTGTCTAATTTAGAAAGCTCCCTGATAATCTGTAATTCTTCATCTTTCCGGGTGTCAAAACAAGAAACAACGACATTGCCCCCTTCTCTGATTGGATAAAATTGCTTTATAAAGCGTTCCTTGTTTCCTGAAATCACAGAACCTGCCAACGATACAATTTTCTGACCGCTACGATAATTTTCCGTAAGCATAATCTGCTTCCCATCAGGAAAATCATCTGTAAACCGTTTCATAATATCTGGCGATGCCCCTCGAAATCCATAAATCGCCTGATCATCATCCCCTACTACAAACAAATTATTTTTCGGATAAGCCAACAGCTTCAATATCTGATACTGCGGCATATTAATATCCTGAAATTCATCTGCCATAATATAGTGAAACATTTCCCTATAAAAATTTAGAATTTCCCTGTTGGCAGAAAGCAAGTTAAGGCATTCTGTAATCATATCATCAAAATCTATCATTTTCTGCTCTCTAAGATGTCTATTGTACTCTTCCTTAACAGCAAGAATCTCTTCTGCAGAAAAAAGACTGTTTGATTGTAAATCCTTTGACAGGCAGTAATCAGGTACGTTTTTTGTATAACTAATCATATTTAGAAGCAGGGAGACCGATTCATAATTACTTTTTGTTGCAAGTCCCTGATTTCCCAGTATAATTTGCAAAAGTTTTCTCTTTTCCACCTCTTTTATTAGAGAATTTTCCCCAATACAAGCTGATTTCTTTAAAATATAATAGCATATGCTATGAAATGTACCAAAACAGACGCCAGATGGTGCATTAGCATGTTCAAGGGGCTCCTTCATTTCGTTTGCTGCTGCTTTTGTATAAGTAATTACGAGAATTTTGTCCGGACGGACATGATAATATTGGATTAAATATAGAATGCGTTGAATAATGGTGAATGTTTTACCACTGCCGGGACCTGCAATGATTTGTGCAGGTCCTGACAAATGATTAATTGCCTTTTTCTGTGCTTTACTGGGCTTTTTCAAGCAGTTCAATACCCTTCTTTATTCTTTTAATGGATTCATCCTTGCCGAGAAGCTCCATGATTTCTGTAGCCCCTGCAGGTGTCATCTGTTTTCCTGAAACAGCTGTTCTGACCGGCCAAAGTACATAACCGTTTTTGCATCCCATCTTCTCCACAAAAGATAAAAGGAGCTGATAAAGCGCATCATTAGAATAGTCTTCCTGCACTTCAAGCAGAGGCAGAATCTCCCTAAGAACTTCAAGTGAGGATTCCTTCGTTGTCTTCATCTTTTTATGTTCATACATAACCGGATCATACTCCGGTAATTCCTCCAAGAAGTCAATCAAATCCGGAATATCAGGAAAAACTTCTATTCTGGTTTTAACCATGGCTGCAATCTTACGCAAATCCATATCCTTTGTGATAGTCTGCTTCAGATATTTTTCTGCTTTTTCATAAAAAGCGCAATCATCCATTGATTTAATATATTCACCATTCATCCATTTTAGTTTTGTATAGTCAAATACTGCAGGAGATTTTGACATGTGATGGTAATCAAACACTCTTGCAAGGTCTTCCAATGAAAAAATTTCTTCATTACTGTCAGAAGGACTCCAGCCAAGTAATGCTACAAAGTTTACCACTGCCTCTGTCAAAAATCCCTGTTCAATTAAGTCCTCATAAGAAGAATGTCCACAGCGCTTGCTTAGCTTGTGATGTTCTTCGTCTGTAATCAACGGACAATGAACATATACCGGCACCTCCCATCCAAATGCCTCATATAATCTGTTATATTTAGGCGACGATGAGAGATATTCGTTTCCTCTTACCACATGGGTAATTCCCATCAAATGATCATCTACCACATTGGCAAAATTGTAAGTGGGATAACCATCTGATTTAATCAGTATCATATCATCAAGCTCTGAATTATCAACAGTAATATCCCCATAAATCTCATCATGAAAAGTCGTTGTACCCTCAGTGGGGTTATTTTGTCTGATAACATAAGGAATACCTGCT
>CAMBLS010000024.1 GCA_945868485.1 uncultured Lachnospiraceae bacterium
AGAGGATCTCTACATTATGACAAAGGTTTGGAATGATATGCATGGGCAGGGCGATGTGTTGCTTGCACTTGCAAAAAGCTTAAAGGACTTGCAGTTAGACTATGCAGATATGTATTTTGTACATTGGCCTTTCCCAAACTATCATGCACCGGGGTGTGATGTGGAATCACGAAATCCTGACTCAAAGCCTTTCTCTGTTGAGCGTTTTATGACCACCTGGAGACAGATGGAACGTCTGGTGGACATGGGACTTGTAAAAGAAATTGGTATGTCAAATATGACGATTCCTAAGCTTGAGGCAGTATTGCCCCTGTGCCGTATCAAACCTGCAATGTGTGAACTGGAGCTGCATCCCTGCTTCCAACAGCAGGAACTGTTTGATTATCTCGTGGCTCACGATATTCAGCCCATTGGCTATATGCCGCTTGGTTCTCCCCAAAGACCGGAGCGTGATATGATGCCTGAGGATATTGCGGATATGCAGTTACCGGAGATGCAGGAGATTGCCAAGGCACATGGCTGCCATCCAGCAGTAATTTCACTGAAATGGGCAGTGCAGCGTGGGCAGATTCCGATTCCTTTCTCTGTACATGAGACGAACTATGAAAGCAATATCAGCAGTACCTGTGATGGTGATCCATTGACTGATGAGGAGATGGCAAAGATTGCAACACTGGAGAAGAACAATCGTCTGGTAAAGGGGCAGGTATTCCTTTGGGAAGGAGCAAAAGATTGGCATGACCTTTGGGATGAGGACGGCGTAATCGTAGATTGTCCTGACGCAAAATAATAAATAGAGTTGTAGGAGGGAACTGGAAACAGTTCCCTTTCATCATCTTATGGACAATTTTAACTTTTCCCAATATAATGAGAAAAGACGCAAAATATTTTACTAATTGGGATAAAGGAGAACTTTAGATGGAAAAACATCAAAGCAGAATTGATTTGTCAAAACTTTCCATCCTGTTATTGGTTATTGCAGGCCTTTCGTTGATGGTGCTTTTAGGATTACTGTGTGTGACAGAGAATGTGGAGATTCAACAGAGCAGAACCGATTCCGGTTTTGTTACTGTTACGGATTTTTCCTGTAAGGAGATTTATGATGCAAATGCTCCCATTGGTGTCAGGCAGGAATATACCTTCCGTATCAGCGAAACGCTTCAGAACGATACGCACCTGGCCTTTTACACAGTTCATCAATATGTGAATGTCTATCTGGATGGGCAGAGTCTATATAGTTTGAAACCTTCTCAAAAAAATTGGCTTAGTAAAACGGTGGGGAGCAACTGGGTAATGATTCCTCTTTACCGTGAAGATGCAGGAAAGGAAATCTGTGTTGATATTACGCCTGTATATGAGAGTTTTCGGGACAGGGAGGTGGAATTTCTCATTGGTTCCCAGCTTGCTATTTATATTAATCGATTATCCAAAGACCTGCCACAACTGCTCTTAGGGATTATGGCAGTTTTTGTGGGTGGTGTTTTCATCTGCATTGGGGGATACAGTCTGATTAAAAAACACCATGGGAAAAGCCTGACAGCTCTGGGGATGTTCTCTGTGATGATGGGTTTATGGAGACTAAATGATACAAGGTTTTCGCCATTTATTATGCAGGATAAACCGGTGCTGCTGTTTTATATATCAGTTGCGATGCTGATGCTTGGCATAGTGCCACTGGTTAGATGGACGGAAGAACGTTTTCACAAAACCAGTCACCGTATTCTGGATATGTATTGTATAGGGGCAGCTTTGATATGTCTTGTTCAGGTACTGCTCCAGTTTTTGGGTGTACTTGATTTGAGAGATACTCTTTTTATTACCCATATAGTTATTGCTGTGGGAACACTCATTTTGATTGGAAATGTAATATACGAATGGAAAAAATATCCAAAGAAGTCACCGATGAGGCTGGATAAAAAGATTCCTTTCGTCTGTGTGGCAGGAGTGCTTGCGGATGTAGCAGCGTTTTATATCAAAGGGAATTCATCGGGGCTGCTTTTTTCCCTGCTTGCATTCCTCTTATACATTGTATTTATGGGTGTTGCCACGATGTTCAACTACAGCGAGCAGGAGATGCAGCTTGCAGAGAAAGACAGGCAGTTGGCAGAAAAGGAACGAAAGCTGACGGAGAGACGTATTGCCACGATGATGAGTCAGATTCGTACCCATTTCATTTTTAACGTTCTTACGGCAATCAGCGGATATTGTAAATATGATGCCCAAAAGGCAGATGATGCCTTGATTCTTTTTTCACGGTATTTAAGGAGGAATATTAAGATTATTGAGGAGGAAGGACTGATTGATTTCTCAAAGGAGCTGGAGCAGGTGGAAGATTATGTTTCATTAGAGCAGCTCAGATTTCCGGAGGTCATTGATTTCGAAAAGGAGATAGAGGAAACCAATTTCCAGATTCCTCCGCTTACTATACAGCCAATCATTGAAAATGCAATCAAGCATGGGCTGGTGGAGCATGGCATTAGTGGAACGGTAAAGCTTCAGACAATGAGTGATGGAGATAATGTTATTATTATTATTTCGGATGATGGAGCCGGTTCTACACCGGAAGAGTTTGAAAAAGAGGATTCTGTGGGGATTAGAAATGTTCGAATGCGGTTGGAAAGCATGGTAAGTGGTAGCATTAAGATTGAAAGCAATCCAGAAAAGGGAACAAAGGTAACGATACAAATACCTAAAGAACAAGAAATACGCTGAAGGGGACTGTGCTCAGTCCCCTTCAGCCATTCTGTATCCAATTCCGATTTCGGTAAAAACATGTTCCGGTGTAGCCGGATTTTTTTCAATCTTACGCCGGATATTAGCCATATTTACCCGGAGAATCTGATTGTTGTTATCGGTATAGGGCCCCCATATTTTCTCCATGATAAAAGTATAAGTAAGAACCTTACCGGAACTTTTGGCAAGAAGAGTAAGAAGCTTATATTCAATCTGTGTGAGATGAATATTGGTTCCATCCAGCATTACCACATGATCATCGAAATTTATAGTCAGATTTCCATGGTGATAAGGTTTTTGGCTGGTTGAAGTGAGATCATGCATTTGACTGCTGTGCCGTAAAGAGGTGCGGATTCTGGCAAGCAGTTCCACTGTACTGAAAGGCTTGGTTATGTAATCATCTGCACCGCTGTCCAGTGCCCTTGCCTTCTCGTGCTCATTACTGCGGGCAGATATGACAATAATCGGAACTGCAGTCCACTCACGGATTTTTTTGATTACTTCCATACCGTCCATGTCAGGGAGGCCTAAATCCAGCAAAATGATGTCGGGACAAAGTGAGGCGGCAAGATGCAGACCAGAACTGCCGTCTGAAGCAGTTGTGATTTTATAATTCTGGTTTTTTAATGTGGTGGAGATAAAGGAGCGTATGCTTTCCTCATCTTCGATCAGTAAAATATTATTTTTACCAAGTTTTGTTTTACTCATGTTCATCCTCCCTGGGCAATGTAAATATAAATTGACATCCCCCTGCATGGTTTTCAGCAATGATAGTGCCATTGTGTGCGGTGATAATTGTTTTACATATGGAAAGACCAATTCCCATCCCCCGATAACCGTCTGCACTGCCCTTTGGATCATAGCAGGAACCATCAAATATAGTATCCAGTTTGTCGGGGGAAATGCCGATACCATAATCCTTTACGCAGAAGGCAACCTGCCGGCTGCTGTAAGAAACCGTTAGCTCTATGGGAAGCCTGCTGCAGGAATGAATTATGGCGTTTTCAAGAAGATTAATGATTACCTGTTCTATGAGGATCGCATCCATAGGAATCATTAAAAAATCCTCTGGAACCTGAACCTTCACATGAGCATTGGGAAACCTTTTCTGGAATCGGCTCATTGCCTCTGCAACCACTTCTTCTACGGATTCCATGGAGGTGGCAATCTTCATGGAGTTTTCACTAATTCTTGTTACGGACAGAAGGTTTTCAACCATGTTGAGAAGCCAGTTGGAGTCCTCACGAATATGACTTACCAGGTTCAGCTTTTCCTCCTCACTTAAAGAATGATAATTGTCTATGTAGACAGAACTGCTTCCAATAATACCTGTCAAAGGAGTGCGTAGATCATGGGAAACGGAGCGCAGCAGATTGGCGCGCATTTTTTCCTTTTCTGCATCCATAAGAAGTTTTTCGCGCTCTACCAATATATCTCCCTGCTGTTTGATTTGGGTTGTCATGGCACTGACGATGAGTGAAATGGTCAGGGTAAACAGGAAGGTCACAGGATAGCCGGTAAGAGTAAAGTTTACCTGAAAGAAAGGATAGGTGAATAGATAGTTGATGCCAACTACACTTACCAGGGAGGCAATAATGCCATACACGTAACGATTGGTAAAGCGTGCAGTAAGAACAATCGCTGTAATATAGGTCAGGGCAATATTTGCCGAATTCTCCGGGACAATATAAAAGAAACCAAAAGAAATAGCTGTGGCAGCTGCAAGAATCAGTATCGTAAGAAGCGCATCTCGCCCAACAGAAGATGATGTAAACTTGTTTTTTTTATCTAAATTGGTATATTTCATTGTTTTTCTCCCCTTTTTTCAATTATACCTTTTTGAAGGATACAGGGCAATTGATTAATGGGTAAAACAGCGTTAAAATAGCGTTAAGATTAATAAGTGCTTGATTAACCCTTTTGAAAACGATATACTTGTAGTCAAGAGCATATAAAGAAAACCGGGGTGGTTACTATGGGGTATGAGGTAAAAACTTACGATAAAAGAATTAAAGATAATATCAGAAATTATACATTGTCTAATCTCTATGATATGGAGACGATAAAGAAGTACTTGACCAATCTGGCGGAAATGTTGGAAATTAATATTCTGTTAACAGACCGCCACGGGGAAAAGGAAATTGCAGTTGGTGACAGCTTTTCGTCTTTTTGTCCGGATGTGGAGAAGGAGCCTGGAAGGAAGCTACGGGTACAGAGTCGTACTATTGGTCATTTGTATGTGAAGCAGCTGAATACGGGCAGAGATGAATGCCTGATGAATGAAATGGTGGATGGTACTGTTGAACTGCTGGCAAGGCTGGGCGAAGAAGCATATCTTCATCGCGAAAGCAGTATCTATCTTGAAGAGCTGGAGAAACAGTTGGAGGATAGGAAACATAAGGCTTCGCAGAATGAGCGTGAAGATATTCTTACTGGGGTATATAATAAAATCTATTTTGAAAACAGAATGAAGATTATTGACCGCTCAGAGGTGGTTCCAGTGGCAGTCATGAATGTGAATATCAATGACTGGAAGTTTGCAAACGATCATTTCGGAGACGATGAGAGTGACAGACTGATTAAGATTGTATCGGATATTTTAAAGGAAGAAGCAAAACCATATTTTGTCATAGGAAGGATTGACGGGGATGTGTTTGGGGTTTTAATTCCTATGGTGGAGGATGGCGAGGCCGAAAGCTACGCAGAGCGGATACAGGAAAGATGCAATACATATGAGGATGCACATCTTGCACCATCTGTAGCAGTTGGTCTGGTATATAAGACAAATATAGAAGAAACTCTGGAAGAGAAGCTTTCAGATGCGGAATATGAGATGTTCAATCAAAAATTTGAGATTAAAAATGCTCCAGGATATCGTGAAAGATTGGAAAAAAAGCTGGCCTAGGTCAGCTTTTTATAATTATAAACTATTTATTAAATCAACTTTTTGAACTAAAAGTGAGATAATGAGAGAAAAAAAGAGAAAATAAAAGAAAACAACAGAAAAACAAATAATAAACGATTGTAATACTGGTTGCAAAGGGATGCATATAAAATTAATATATGTTTTAACGATTAGCACTCAATACAAATGAGTGCTAACAGAGCAAAATACGTCTGAAAAATAATTGAACTAAAATAAAGGAGGCAGCTAAAAATGAAATTAGTACCATTAGCAGACAGAGTTGTATTGAAGCAGTTAGTAGCAGAAGAGACTACCAAGTCAGGTATTGTATTACCGGGACAAAATAAGGAGAAACCTCAGCAGGCAGAAGTGATTGCAGTGGGTCCTGGCGGCGTAGTAGACGGCAAGGAAATCAAAATGGAAGTAAAAGTCGGAGATCAGGTTATCTACTCCAAATATGCAGGAACAGATGTAAAGATTGAAGACGAAGAATACATTATCGTAAAGCAGAGTGATATCCTGGCAGTAATCCAGTAAAAGACACCTGTTAATTTGGAACTTAACGAAGTAAGAACATAAAGCAATTATAGGAGGCAAAAACAATGGCAAAGGAAATTAAATACGGCGCAGAAGCCCGTGCAGCACTTGAATCAGGTGTAAATCAGTTAGCAGATACAGTAAGAGTAACATTAGGACCCAAAGGAAGAAATGTAGTTCTTGATAAATCCTTTGGTGCACCTCTCATCACAAATGATGGTGTTACCATTGCAAAGGAAATTGAACTGGAAGATGCTTTTGAAAATATGGGCGCTCAGTTAGTAAAGGAAGTTGCAACCAAGACAAATGATGTAGCCGGTGACGGTACTACTACAGCAACTGTTCTTGCACAGGCAATGGTAAATGCAGGTATGAAAAACCTGGCAGCAGGTGCTAATCCGATTATCTTAAGAAAAGGTATGAAAAAAGCAACTGATTGTGCAGTAGAGGCAATTGAAAAGATGAGTTCTAAGGTAAATGGCAAGGAGCATATTGCAAGAGTTGCAGCAATCTCCGCAGGAGATGATGAAGTAGGTCAGCTTGTAGCAGATGCAATGGAAAAGGTATCCGGCGATGGAGTTATCACTATTGAAGAAAGCAAGACTATGCTGACAGAGCTTGACCTT
Source organism: uncultured Lachnospiraceae bacterium (assembly GCA_945868485.1). GTDB lineage: Bacteria > Bacillota > Clostridia > Lachnospirales > Lachnospiraceae > Suilimivivens. The sequence goes on from CAMBLS010000024.1 coordinate 6,802, forward strand.
GTAGAAGGTATGCAGTTTGACAGAGGTTATATTTCCGCATACATGGCTACTGATATGGATAAGATGGAAGCAGTTCTTGAAAATCCTTATATCCTGATTACAGATAAGAAGATTTCCAATATTCAGGAAATCCTGCCTCTGTTAGAGCAGATTGTACAGTCCGGAGCAAAACTGCTGATCATTGCTGAGGATGTAGAAGGTGAAGCACTTACAACACTGATTGTTAATAAGCTTCGTGGCACTTTCAATGTGGTTGCTGTTAAGGCTCCCGGCTATGGCGACAGAAGAAAAGCAATGCTTGAGGATATTGCAATTCTTACAGGTGGTCAGGTGATCAGTGAAGAACTTGGTCTTGACTTAAAAGAAACTACAATGGATCAGTTAGGACGTGCAAAATCTGTTAAGGTTCAGAAGGAGAATACAGTAATCGTTGACGGCGAAGGTGACAAGGCTGCCATTGCTGCAAGAATCAATCAGATCAAAGGACAGATTGAAGAAACAACTTCTGATTTTGATAGAGAAAAATTGCAGGAAAGACTTGCCAAACTGGCAGGCGGCGTAGCTGTTATCCGTGTAGGCGCTGCTACAGAAACAGAGATGAAGGAAGCAAAATTGCGTCTGGAAGATGCACTTGCAGCTACCAGAGCTGCTGTAGAGGAAGGCATTATCTGTGGTGGTGGTTCCGCTTACATCCATGCTTCCAAGGAAGTTACTAAGTTAGCAGATACTTTAGAAGGTGATGAAAAGACAGGTGCACAGATCGTTCTGAAGGCACTGGAAGCTCCTTTATTCCACATTGCAGCAAATGCTGGATTAGAGGGAAGCGTTATCATCAACAAAGTAAGAGAATCTGAAGTTGGTGTAGGCTTTGATGCACTGAAAGAGGATTATGTAGACATGGTAGACGCAGGTATTCTTGACCCTGCCAAGGTGACAAGAAGCGCACTTCAGAATGCTACAAGTGTTGCATCTACCCTGCTCACAACAGAATCTGTTGTTGCAAACATTAAGGAAGATACTCCTGCAATGCCTGCAGGTGGCGCAGGAATGGGTGGCATGATGTAATTTGTAAGTGTAGTAAAAGAATATTAAGATAGAAGGCGGATATGCTATATCAGAGCATATCCGCCTTTTTAACGCATCTTCATTGGCGCAAAATTCAGTGCTCTACGTTGACGAAGTTTACAAAAAAATATATAATAATTTAATATATGCAGAAATGTGTATACAAACTGCATCTAAGGGTGTGATTATATGACAGAAGAAAAAAATATGACCCCAACTAAAAGTGAAGTAGTGTTCGATGATGGTCGTATCGAAGCCATTCAGGAGTTTCAAAGTCCCGAGCAACTGTATAGGGATTTGGTTTTGCGCGTCCAGAAATATCATCCTTCCGATGATATTTCGTTGATTGAAAAGGCATACCATCTGGCGACAAAGGCGCATGAGAATCAGGTTCGAAAATCGGGAGAGCCTTACATTATTCATCCTCTATGCGTTGCAATAATCCTGGCTGATTTGGAGATGGATAAGGAAACGATAGCGGCAGGGCTTTTACATGATGTGATTGAAGACACAATTATGACAGAAGAGGAACTGCGGGGACAATTTGGAGATGATGTGGCGCTTTTGGTAGATGGTGTAACCAAATTGGAGCAGCTGCAGTTTGTCAATGAAAATGGTGAAAAGACGCTGGATCGTTTTGAAATGCAGGCGGAAAATCTGCGTAAAATGTTTCTCGCAATGGCGAAGGACATTCGTGTCATTATTATCAAGCTTGCAGACCGTCTTCATAATATGCGTACCCTGAAGTATAAGAGTCCGGAAAGTCAGCAAAGAATTGCGAAGGAAACCATGGAAATCTATGCACCCATTGCACAGCGATTGGGTATTTCCAAAATTAAGGTGGAATTAGATGACTTATCCTTAAAATATCTGGAGCCGGAAGCATATTATGATCTGGTAGATAAGATTGCAGTGCGCAAGAGCGTGCGCGAAAAATATATTCAAAATATTGTAGATGAAGTCAGTGAGCATATCAGAAATGCGGGGATTAAAGCACAGATTGATGGTCGGGTGAAACATTTTTTCAGTATCTACAAAAAGATGAAAAATCAGAATAAGACCATAGATCAGATTTATGACCTGTTTGCAGTTCGTATCATCGTAGATACGGTAAAGGACTGTTATGCAGCACTGGGTGTAATTCATGAGATGTATAAACCCATACCGGGGCGTTTTAAGGACTATATTGCCATGCCCAAAGCAAATATGTATCAGTCTCTGCATACTACATTGATTGGAAATAACGGGCAGCCTTTTGAAATTCAGATTCGTACCTATGAGATGCATAAGGCGGCAGAATACGGTATTGCTGCCCATTGGAAATATAAGGTTGCTTCAGACGGTAAGAAGATAGAAGATTCAGAGGAAGAAAAGCTATCCTGGCTGCGACAGATTCTGGAATGGCAGCGGGATATGTCCGACAATAAAGAATTTATGAATCTTTTAAAGAGCGATCTGGATTTATTCTCGGACAGTGTTTATTGTTTTACACCTACAGGAGAGGTGAAAAACCTTCCGGCAGGTTCCACGCCCATTGATTTTGCTTACAGCATTCACAGTGCAGTGGGAAATAAGATGATTGGTGCCAGAGTCAATGGTAAACTGGTTACCATAGACTATGAAATTAAGAATGGTGACCGGATTGAGATTATGACCTCTCAGAACTCCAAGGGTCCCAGCCGTGACTGGCTGAATGTGGTAAAGAGCACTCAGGCAAAGAATAAAATCAACCAATGGTTTAAAAATGAGTTTAAAGAAGAAAACATTGTAAAAGGCAAGGATCTGCTGAATAATTATTGCAGGGCGAAGGGCATCAATGTTATTGAAGTGATGAAGCCCGACTATATGGAAGTAATCATGCGTAAGTATGGATTTCATGACTGGGAATCTGTACTTGCCGCTGTGGGACATGGCGGTCTGAAGGAAGGACAGATCATCAACAAGATGATGGAGTTCTATGAAAAGGATCACAAGAAGGTACTGACCAATGAGGAAGTGCTTGCGGCAGTTGCCGAAAATGACCCTTCCAAACGTCCGGTACGGATGAAGTCAAAGAGCGGCATTGTAGTCAAAGGGATTCATGATTTGGCAGTAAGGTTTTCAAAGTGCTGTTCTCCGGTTCCGGGGGACGAAATTGTGGGATTTGTTACCCGTGGAAGAGGTGTCTCCATTCACAGGACAGACTGCGTCAATATTATTAACCTTCCAGAGCTTGAAAGAGAGCGACTGATCGATGCAGAATGGGAGGGATCGGCAGATCAGGTGACAGACGAGAAGTATCTGGCGGAGATTAAGATTTATGCTAACAACCGTAATGGTCTTTTGGCAGATATCTCCAAAGCGCTTACGGAAAAGAACATTGACATTCTTTCCATGAATACCAGAACCAATAAGCAGGGTCTTGCGACACTTGCCACTTCTTTTGAAATCAGCAACCGGGAGGAACTGAACCGGATTATTGATAAGATACGGTCTATAGAGAGTGTCATCGATATTGAGAGAACGACAGGTTAAAAGGAGTTTATTATATGGCAGATTTAAAGATTGGCAGAATTGTTATGGGAATATGCCAGACAAACTGTTATTTTGTTTACGAAGAGGGCAGGACGGATGTAATTGTCTTTGATCCGGCAGATAAGGGTGATTATATTTATCAGGCATTAAAGGAAAAGGGCTTTTTGGTGAAAGCAATACTTCTGACCCATGGTCACTTTGATCATATCTGGGGTGTGGAAAAATTAAAAGAGCTTTCCGGTGCTAAAGTATATGCCTATGAAGGAGAAAAGGAAGTCTGTGAAAGTGCGTCTGTAAATGTCTCAAAGAATGCAGGAAGAGCCTGTGAAATCAAAGCGGATGAGTATATAAGGGACGGAGAAGAAATTACAGTAGCAGGGATAAGCTGCCAGCTTCTTGCAACACCGGGACATACAAAAGGAAGCTGCTGCTATTATTTTGAGAAGGATAAGCTTCTGATAAGTGGAGATACCCTGTTTCAGGAATCAGTGGGAAGGACGGATCTTCCTACCGGCAGCATGAGCAGTCTGGTGCGATCTGTCAGAGAGAAACTGATGATTCTTCCAGAGGATGTAAAGGTATATCCGGGACATGGGGAATCTACAACCATTGGACATGAAAAAGAATTGAATCCTTTTTTATAAAAAATGAAAAAATCAGGAAGGATAATTCGTTATATAAGTAAAAGGTTATAACGAGAGGATAGTGGAATGAAGAAAAGATTAATCACAGCAATGGTGGGAATCATTACATGTATTCTTTTGGTAGGATGTGGTAAGACAGAAGAAAAGGAGCCACAACAGGTTGTTGAGGAGGCGGTGGTGCCTACAGCAGAGCCGAATGAGGCACCCACAGCAATGGCTGAAAGTTTTCCTGTAATAAAGAAACGGGAGGTTGTTTCCGGCAAGATGCAAAGCTACCTTACAGGAGAGTGGAAAGCGACCAGTGTGGTTACTAGACGCCCTATTGCAGTTATGATTCCCAACAATGCACCGGCAATGCCCCAATATGGCATTTCCAGAGCAAGTGTTATTTATGAGGCACCTGTGGAGGGACGTATTACCAGGTTGATGGCAGTGTTTGAAGACTTTGATGATCTGGACAGAATAGGGCCGGTGCGAAGCAGCCGTGACTATTTTGTGTATGTGGCAATGGGATATGAGGCAATCTACTGTAACTGGGGGCTTGCAAGACCTTATGTGGAAGAGTTGATTAATCGGGATACGGTTCAGAATATCAGTGCAGCGGTAGAGGGAATTTATCATCCTGCCAATGAAGCATATGGCAGAGTCAGCCGCCCTGGATATGCCACAGAGTTCACCGGATATCTTTTTATAGACGGAATGATGAAAGCTGCAGACAGACTGGGATATGACTGGAGCTATGACAAAGCATATGTGCCGCCTTTCACCTTTGCAGCAGATAATGTGAGGGCAGAAACAAATTATGGAAATGCCCCCGGTGCGACCCTGATTTATCCCGGAGGGCAGCAGGGAAACAAGGGTGGATACGGTGCTTACAATCCGTACTTTGAGTATCATGAACAGGACAAGCTGTACTATCGGTATCAGGATGGCAAGGCGCAGGTAGATGAGCTGGATGGAAAGCAGCTGGCAGTGTCCAATGTGGTATTCCAATATTGCCACGGTGAGGTAAGAGATTCTCACGATTATCTTGCTTTTGGTGTCCACGGGGAAGGTGAGGCAATTGTTTTTACCGGTGGAAAGGTAATAAAGGGTACATGGAAAAGATATGATGGTGATGCAACTCCAGCAAAGTTCTATGACGAAAAGGGACAGGAAATCATCTTTAATCAGGGTAAAACATGGATTTGTAATATTTGGAAAGAATACGGAGAATTCGTGGAATATAGGTAACGGAAAACACCTGTGGTTTACAACTACAGGTGTTTTGTGTATAATAGCAGTTGTGAATATTTTTCACAAACTGTTTCATGTACATTGATAATTGAATAAATACAATGATAACTGTCATTGTTTCCCTTATCTAGCGCCATGGCCTTACATAAACTGACTGCCACAGGATGGCATGACCGGCATGGAAGGTTGACGAGGAGGAGAGTAATCGAAAATTCGGCGGATGCTCTTCCGTACCTCTCCGGTGCGAGATATACCGGCAAATATGCGGGTAACTGCAAAACAAATACGGTATAACGGAGAGTGGCGCGGCAGAAGCTGCGTGTCATATGATATAGAATAGAAAGATGAGGGAAATAAAATGTGTGGAATTATTGGATATACAGGAAAAGGTGACGCTCCAGGAATTATGCTGGACGCACTGGAACTTCTGGAATATAGAGGATACGACAGTGCGGGAATAGCGCTTTTGAACGAAGGAAAAACACAGATCGTAAAGTGTGCGGGAAGAGTAAAGGATTTACGAACGCTGTGTGCCGAGGGAAAGCCGGTGGGGCACTGTGGAATCGGGCATACCAGATGGGCAACTCACGGGGGCGTATGCGATGAGAATGCCCATCCTCACAGATTCGGCAATGTAACGCTGATTCATAATGGCATTATTGAGAATTACAGAGAACTGATAGATAAATATCATCTGGAGGGACAGCTTGCATCTGAGACAGACAGTGAAGTGGTAGCAGCAGTCTTACAGCATTTTTATCAGGGAGATCCCTATTCAGCAATCCGAAGAACTGTTTTGAAGCTGAAGGGAACCTTTGCGCTGGCAATCATGTTTGATGACCAGCCTGATCAGATTTTTGCAGTTCGAAATGTAAGCCCAATTGTAGCGGCAGTTACCGGGGACGGAGCGATTTTGTCTTCTGATGTAGCGGCAATTGTGCCATTTACATCAGATTATTTTGTGATGCCCGAATTTCATGTGGTATGCTTAAAACCGGATGGAGTGGAGATGTTTGATCTTTCCGGTGACAAGGCAGAAATCGAATGGCAGAAGGTAGATTGGGATGTAAGCCGCAGCGGAAAGGCAGGCTATCCCTTTTATATGGAAAAGGAAATTATGGAGCAGCCTGAGGTGATCAGGGAAACCATACTGCCCAGAATCAAGGATGGGATGCCTGACTTTTCGGAGGAAGGAATTCCTGACCATATGCTTGCGGACTGTAAGCGCATCTGCGTGATAGCCTGTGGTACAGCCATGCATGCAGGATTGGTTGGAAAAAGTCTGATTCAGGCTATGATCGGGATTCATGTAGATGTGGTAATGGCATCGGAGTTTATGTATAATGATCCGGTAGTGGATAAAAATACACTGGTAATTGCGATTTCCCAGTCAGGGGAAACCATTGACACGCTGGAAGCTTTAAAGTTTGCCAGAAAATGCGGTTCTCCCAGCATTTCCATTGTAAATGTTAAGGGCGCATCGATTGCCCGTGCCAGTGAGCATGTGATTTACACCTGTGCAGGTCCTGAGATTGCAGTGGCAAGCACCAAAGCGTATACCACTCAGCTTGCCGTACTGTATCTGATTACGGCAAGAATGGCAATGGCAAGAGGCATTTGGCAGGAACAGCAGACCAGAGCCTATATCAATGAATTGCTGCGTGTTCCTGAAGTGCTGGAGAGGGTGCTTTCTACGAAAGAAGAGATTCATCGTCTGGCTGATGCGGTGTTAAACGCTCACGATGTGTTTATGATTGGAAGAGGACTGGATTATTCCATCTTACTGGAGGGTTCCCTTAAACTAAAGGAGGTTTCTTATATTCACTCGGAGGCATATGCTTCCGGCGAACTGAAACATGGAACGATTGCCCTGATAACGGAGGATACTCCGGTAATCGCTGTGGTAACCCAGGAAAAGCTAAAGAGTAAGGAACTTTCCAATATCAGGGAGGTGCAGTCCAGAGGTGCCAGAGTGGTGCTTTTAATCAAGGAGAGTGAAACACTGGATGAAGGCGAGCAGTGGAGCTGTGTTTACAGGCTGCCCAAGATGGATGATCCATTTATGGTAATGCCGGCATCTGTGGTGTTACAGCTGATTGCATATTATGTATCTCTGGATAAAGGTCTGGATGTAGACAAACCGAGGAATCTTGCAAAAGTGGTTACCGTGGAATAAGAGTTAATAAAAGGTAAGGGAAACAGTGACGAGATGAAACAGGAAAATTTAGTTGTAGTTACAGTGAATCAGGCGGGGTTCGAATATGATATTCATTCTCTGGTAAAGGCATTTTACCCGGCCTGTGATGTGAAGGTTTATGCAGGGGAAGAGGAAAAGGAAAGTTCTGGGGCGGGGTTCCCGGATATAGACATCAGGTTTACGGAGGAAGCTGTATTGCTCTCGCTTGTTGGAGATGAGGGCAGTACGGCTTCTTTTGGTGCTAAAAAGGTGGATATTGCGAAAGATTTGTCTCGCCCGGAAGTCAAGAATCGATTAAAGCAGTTAATTTATACGGCTCTTTCAGAATATACACATAAGAAGCTGCCGTGGGGAACCCTTACAGGCATCAGACCGACCAAAATACCAATGACCATGTTGGAGGAGGGAAACTCTGAAAAGCAGATCATGGAACATATGAAGGAGACTTATTTCATCAGCGAGGAAAAAGGGGAACTTGCGATACAGATTGCAAAAAGAGAAAAAGCGCTTTTGGATACCCTTCATTATGAAGACGGTTATAGCCTTTATATAGGAATTCCCTTTTGTCCCACCACATGTCTGTATTGCTCCTTTACTTCTTATCCTATCTTTTCATGGAAAAAGAGGATAGGCGAGTATCTGGATGCACTGGAGAATGAAATTGAGTTTGTTGCGGAAGCCTACCAGGACAAAGTGCTGGACACCATTTATATTGGCGGAGGGACACCTACCACACTGGAGGCATCAGAACTGCACAGACTGCTTACGAAGCTACAGGACAGCCTTGACCTTTCTCATCTGAAGGAATTTACGGTGGAGGCAGGACGGGCTGACAGCATCACACTGGAAAAACTTAAGGTGCTTAAGGAATGCGGTGTTACCAGAATTTCGGTCAATCCCCAGACCATGAAGCAGGAAACCCTTGATCTGATTGGAAGGAAGCATACGGTAGAACAGGTAAAGGAAGCCTTTGCAATGGCAAGGGAAGCCGGATTTACTAATATTAACATGGATTTGATTTTAGGACTCCCGGGGGAGAAGGAAGAGGATGTGCACCATACGATTGAAGAGGTGATAAAGCTTGCACCGGACAGCTTGACCGTACATTCTCTTGCCATTAAACGTGCATCGAAACTGAACCAGTGGATAGAGGAAAATGGAATATCAGCTTTCAATAACACGGACGAGACAATGAAGATTGCGGCAGAAGGGGCGAGAGAGCTTCACATGGTTCCCTACTACCTGTACCGCCAGAAAAATATGTCGGGCAATTTTGAAAATGTAGGTTATGCCAGAGAGGGAAAGTTTGGCATTTACAATATTCTGATCATGGAGGAGAAACAGACGATTCTTGCGCTGGGAGCAGGTTCGATTACCAAGAGGGTGTTCCAGGACGGCAGGATTGAGCGGTGCGATAATGTGAAGGATGTAAAACTTTACATTGAACAAATTGACGAGATGATTGAGCGCAAACGGAGACTTCTTGAGGATTAAGAAGAGTTACCATACTTTTAACTTTGGCAAAAGATATGGATATTAATATATACATTGAGATAATGGATGAATGGGGATTTGCGTAGAAAATGCACTTGAATAAACGGGGATTTGCGTAGAAAACGCGTTTACATGAATGGGGATTTGCGTTATACTCTTTTTGAAAGGTGGTAATAAATATGGAAAAACCAGTTTTTAAGAGGAAAATATACGATGAGATTCTAGAATGGAAAGAGAAGCGTAGCGATAAATATGCGCTTTTAATAAAAGGGGCAAGACGTGTAGGAAAATCAACTATTGTAGAAGAATTTGCGAAGAAGGAATTTAAGTCATATATACTGATTGATTTTGCTCATACGAGCAAGTCGATTATAGAGCTGTTTGATGATACGTATGATTTAGATTTCTTCTTTTTACAGCTACAGCAGTTGACAGGAATTAAATTATATAAAAAAGAATCAGTGATTATTTTTGATGAAGTACAACTGCTTCCTAAGGCCAGACAGGCAATAAAGTATCTTGTAGCAGATGGAAGATACAAATATATAGAGACAGGTTCACTGCTGTCAATTAAGAAAAATACAAAGGATATATTAATCCCAAGTGAAGAACATAAAATATCAATGTACCCTATGGATTTTGAAGAATTTTTGTGGGCAATTGGGGATGAAGTGACTGCCGATACCATAAAAATATTATTACAAAAGAAAAAGTCTGCGGGAAATGTGTTGCATAGAAACCTGATGCGTATTTTCAGACTATATATGCTTGTTGGAGGTATGCCACAGGCTATAGAAACATATATTGAACAAAATAATCTTCAGGCAGTTGATGAAACAAAAAGAGAGATTATAGATTTGTATGAGGAAGATTTTACCAAGATAGATGGAACCGGTCTGGTCGGGGATATTTTTGATGCTATACCGGCTAATCTAAGTAGTAATGCATCAAGATATGTTTTATCAAATGCAAGGGAAGGAATTCGTTCAGAACAGGTTCGTGAATTGATTCCTGATATGCTAAGTTCTTATACAGTTAATATTGCGTATCATGCAAATAATCCGGGTGTTGGAATGGCATTAGAAAAAGATGCAGGAAGATATAAGTTGTTTACTTCTGATGTTGGACTGTTTATTACGCTTGCATTTAAAGATAAGAAGTATACAGAGAATGTGATTTATAACAAGCTGCTATCAGATAAGCTTGAAGCAAATTTAGGATATGTGTATGAGAATGTTGTGGCTCAAATGCTAATCGTGAAGGGGAATAATCTGTTTTATTATACAATGGAAAGTGATACTTCAAATCATTTATATGAAATAGATTTCCTTATTTCGGTGGGAGGCAAAATATGTCCGCTTGAAGTAAAATCAGGTAATTATAGAGGACATAAATCCTTAGATGTGTTTTGCAAAAGGTTTAGCAGCCGTGTGAGAGATAAATGTGTTGTCCATACAAAAGACTACAAATGGGAGAATGGAATTCATTACTTACCGGTATATATGGTTCCGTTTCTGTAATACTTTGCAGTTACATGAAAAATATACACAAATTTTATTATATATGTGACCATCATAGGAGCAGGAACAGCAAAGATTACGGCGTCACTTCCGGAGACAGCCAATTATAACGCAGCAAGCAGGGAAATATTAATAACGGTAAATAAAGCAGCCAATGCCCCGAATATGCCGGGAACAACGATCAGTGCGGCTAATAGATATGAGACGGTTGGAGCTGTACCGTTACCGACCGGCTGGGCATGGAAGGAGGCAGACCGGAATGAAGGACTTACCGTAAACACACCGGTACAGGCGACCGCGGAGTATACCGGAGCGGACAAGGCAAACTATGAGAATATCACCGTGACTGTTGCTATCACAAGGTCTGACTGCGACCATGTTGCCGGGGAGATTCTGTATACGGGAAGTGGCGAACAGGCTCCGACCTGTACCGTCGACGGAAAGGGACACAGAGAGTGTACGATCTGTCATGAAACCATCGAGTCCGGAATCGTCGTGAAGGCAGCACACAACTTTGAAAGCACATGGACCATCGACGTACCGGCTACCAAAACCTCAGAGGGAAGCAAGAGCCACCACTGTACCGTTTGCGGTGCGAAGAATGACATCACCGTGATCCCGAAGCTGCTAGGCAGCTCAGGCGGAGGCAGTGGTAATTCGGGCGGCAGTTCAGGTGGAGGCAGTGGCAGCACAGAAGACAGCGGTAACGCAGGCGGCAGTACGGATACCGGAAACAGAAATACCAATCCGGGAACAGTTAAACCTACGGTGACACCGGGAACACCCGCCCAGGGAACAAATCCCCCGCCGGGAACCGGAAACGGCAGCAAGCCGGGCAGTAAACCGGTTACGAATACCGGGGTAACTACCGAGGCTCCCTTTATCAAGGGCGAAAACGGCAAAGAAGGCTGGGATGTGATCCGGGATGAAGTGAACCAAACGCAGGAAGGTAAAACAGTTACTGTGGATATGAACGATTCCACTGTTGTACCGGGTAATGTACTGGATGAGATCAAAGGGAAAGACATCACCATTGTGTTTGACATGGGTAATGGTATCACATGGAGCGTAAACGGACAGAGCATCACGGCTGACAGGGTCAGTGACATCGACTTTACCGTAAAGACCGGCACCAATACCATTCCGGTAGACATCATCAATAACGTAACAGGCGAGCGTTACAGCACGCAGATCAGTCTTGCTTATGATGGCGAGTTTGGCTTTACGGCAGTGCTTTCCATCAACATGGATGCAAAGAACGCCGGACTATATGCAAACCTGTTCTACTATAACGAAAAGACCGGAAAGCTGGAGTTTATCTGTGCAGATGAGATTGCAGCGGACGGCACGACAGAGCTTGTCTTTACCCATGCATCGGATTATGCCGTTGTGATTGATACCGAGCCGATGGACAAAGGTGCGGATGAAGCAGATGGTGACAAGACAGAAGCTTCCGAGACCGGCAATGACAGCACACAGTCCGGTGATGGCAGTACGCAGAACGGTACAGAAGCAGCGGACAGCGCATGGAACCCGTTGTGGCTGATAATTGTCGGTGCTGTGGTAATCGTAATCGGACTTGGCGTGTTCGTTGTACGGAAGAAAAAGAAGTCTGAGGATGAATAAGTAATAGATTTGGTCTACATCGAATAATAAAAGAAAAGGTGGGCGGCAGGTGTGCCACTCACCTTTTTTTCATTGAAAAGATTGATGAGATGATTGAGAGGAAGCGAAGGCTTTTTGAGGATTAAGAAGAGTTACCAGAGTATATTAAAATGAGTTTAATAAGTCAAACGTCCAAATGTATCAATTTTTTTGAGATTTGGACGCTTGAATATTGACAGGGCCGTTGCTGGATAATATAGTAATCATATGGAAAATAAAAAACTAGTTGGAAGAAATGAAGAATGTGAACGGCTTAATGAGTGTCTTGAAAGCGATTCGGCGCAGTTGATTATTGTATATGGGCGTAGGAGGGTCGGAAAAACATTTTTGATAAATGAATTTTTCAATAATCAGTTTGCATTTAAACTCACAGGAGCTTATGAGCAATCAAAAGGAGTTCAACTTAAAAATTTTGCTTCTGAATTATCCAGAAAATCAGGGAAACGTGTAAAAGCACCTAAGGATTGGACGGAAGCCTTTGAATTATTGCGGGCATATATAGAGGATTTATCTAAAGATAAAAAGCAAGTATTCTTTTTTGATGAAATGCCTTGGCTTGACACATATCGTTCTGGTTTTTTACCTGCTTTTGAATGGTTTTGGAATGATTTTGCATCTACAGTGGATAATATCGTATTCATTGTATGCGGTTCAGCTACTGCCTGGATGGTAGACAATCTTGCTAACAATAAAGGTGGCTTGTTTAATCGGCAAACATGTCGATTGTATCTGAAACCATTTACTTTGTCTGAGGTAGAGCAATATCTGAGAACAAAAGGATTTGTGTGGTCAAGATACGATATTGCTGAGTGTTATATGATAATGGGTGGTATTCCGTATTATTTGAGTTTGCTAAAAAAGAAGTACTCGCTTGCTCAAAATATTGACAGATTATTCTTCCAGATAAAAGGAGAATTATGGGATGAGTTTGACCATCTTTATGCCACATTGTTCTCTAATAGCGAGAGTTATGTAAAAGTTGTAGAAGCGTTAAGTAAAAAGAATAGTGGACTTACTCGAAATGAAATAATTGATGCAACCAAAATACCATCTAATGGAGCATTGACTAAAATTTTGAATAATTTGGTGGATTCAGGTTTTGTAAGGCAGTCATCGTTTTATGGACGTAAAAAGAAGGATATTCTTTATCAGTTAG
>CAMBLS010000025.1 GCA_945868485.1 uncultured Lachnospiraceae bacterium
GACTACATGCTCTTCCTTTCTGCAATTTCTGCCATTTTTGCTTCATTTAATCTAGTGTCACCGTGTACTCTGGAATATGAAAGATAGCCGTTCATACGGTCAATCTTGGTTAAGTTTCTGCTTCCGCACACTGGGCAGACATCCATCTCTAACTCCTGATGTCCACAATCATCACAATATGCAAGTGACAAGTTAACACCCTCGTAAAATCCCATATCCATGGCTCTTCGAATCAACGTCTTAATCGCTTCAATATTATAATCAATGGGATATTTTACATACTGAATCTTTCCACCATTTGAAAGTTCCCAGAAGCGATACTCTAAATCCTGCTTCTGAATTGGCGTAATGTCTTCTGTTACATGACAATGGAAACTGTTGGATACATATTCCCTGTCAGAAACCCCTTCAATGATTCCATATTTTGCACGGAACTGCTTTACCTGAAGACCGCAAAGGCTCTCTGCCGGAGTACCGTAAATTGCGTAAAGATTACCGTCTTCTTCCTTAAATTCATTGATTTTCTGATTAATATGCTCTAAAACTTCTAAAGCAAACTGACCGTCTTCCACCAATGACTTACCATTATACAATTCCTGAAGTTCATTAAATGCTGTAATTCCAAAGCTCGCAGTTGCAGTTTTCAGAATTGGCTTAATCTTATCGGTGAGCTTTAAATGACCACCCAAGAAACCGCCCTCGCAATATGCCAAGGGATTGGTAGAAGCACGCATTTCTCCCAAATAAGCATAGGTTCTGATGTGCAGCTGTCTGATCAGATTCAGATAATAATCCAGCACCTCATAAAAATCACGGTTCTCCTGTCTTGACTTTGCAAGAATCATAGGAAGATGCAATGAAACTGCACCAATATTAAAACGTCCTACAAAAATAGGGGTATCTTCATCATCTGCAGGATGCATACCGCCTCTCTCATACCACGGAGACAGAAATGCACGGCATCCCATAGGAGAAATTACCTTTCCATACTGCTTATACATACTTGCAATGTAACCTTTGCCTGTCAAAGACAGCCAGTCAGGATACATGGTCTTTGCAGAACATTTTACACCGGCCTCAAAAACATCTTCCAGTTCCTTTCCGGGACCATGAAGATTTTCATCATATAAGAACACTATTTTAGGGAATAGCACCGGCTTTTTACATTCCTTCTTTCCCTGTCCTCTTCTTCTTACATTTAAAAGTGAAATCGTTGCAAGCTTCGCAAATCTTCCAGTACCAATTCCAGCAGTTACTGTAATAAAAGGATAGTCCCCACGGCTGGAAGCCACTGTATTAAATTTATATTCCCATCCCTGGAATCCCTGTTCGAATTCTCTCTTAACATCCGCAAAAGCCTCTGCTTCTGCTGTTTCCTGGTCAATACCAAGTTTAATGTATCTGTTCAGGCTCTTTTGATAAGTTTTTTCTGCATAAGGCTCCAAAATTTTGTCTACTTCAGGTACCGTAAAGCCACCATACTGCTGGCTTGCCGCACTTAATACAATATCCCCAATTACATCAAATGCTACATCCAGTGTTTTGGGTTCGTTGTACCAGATATTACCCATTTCAAATCCACCGGTAAGTACACTTGCCACGTCAAACAGACAGCAGTTCATAGTATCTCTTCTTGCTGACATATCATGCACATAGATATATCCATCCCTGCATGCCTGAATTTCTTCTGTAGTCATAAAGAACTTTTGATATAATTCCTTGTTAAACTGGTTGAAAATAAGGCTTCTTTTGGTAGATACAAGAGCACTGTCCGTATTTGCATTTTCCTTATCACCCACATACATAATGGACTGGCTCTTTTTGTATACATCGTCCATCATGCGAACAAAATCCTGCTTGTAATTGCGGTAGTCACGATAACTCTTTGCTACAATGGGTTTTACTTCCTCAAGTGCGCTTTCAACAATATTATGCATAATCGGAATGGGAATCTTATCCTCATCCAATTCATTTACTTTATCTACAACATATTTACAAATATGCTGTTTTTCCTCTTCTGTAAACTTTGTCAGGGCTCTATAGGCACTTTTCCCAACAGCATCAATTACCTTCTGCACATTGAATGCCTCCAGACTGCCATCTTTTTTGATTACCTTGACTGTTTTTTCCGGTTTGAATAGTTCTCCGTATTTAGCCGAAGCTTCCTGCACATTACTCATTCTGTTTCCTCCAACTCCCACTCTCAAAGCACTCACACACCAAATATAGTGTTCAAAGTCAACTCATCTCAATATATTGTACATTAACTAGTATAATGAAACCCTCTGCTTCTGTCAACTTGATTATGAATTTAAAAATAACCAAAAAGAGAATGGGGAATTTAGTGAAACCTACTTAATCATTCCAGATGCAGCTACTGCCGCTACCGCCTCATTAATTTCTTCTACAGGAAGAGTCAGCGCAAAACGTACATGCCCCTTCCCTAATTTACCGAAACTGCTTCCTGGAGTACATAGCAGACCTGATTTTTCTAAAAGTTCCATTACAAAAGCAACATCATCGGTATATCCCTCTGGAATCTTTCCCCAAGCAAACATGGTTCCCTCACTGTCAGGTATATTCCATCCTATCTTTCGAAGACCTTTGCACAAAGCATCCCTTCTTTTTTGGTATTCCGCACATCTTTCCTTTATTCCGTCATCAGGTCCATTTAATGCCGCTATTGCACCATATTGCACTGGAAGAAAAGTTCCATAATCAATCTGAGAACGTAGCTTTTTGAAATTCTGCACAAGATATTCATTTCCAACAAGGAAGCCCACTCTTGCACCTGTGTAATTATAGCTCTTTGATAAGGAGTAAAATTCAATACAATTTTCCTTTGCCCCCTCAAATTGCAAAATTGACTTTCCTACATGTCCATCATAAATAATGTCTGAATAAGCATTGTCATGTATGATAATAATATTATGTTTCTGTGCCCATGGAATCAATTCCTCATAAAAACTGTCAGGTGCAATTTTGCAAACCGGATTGAGTGGATAGGAGACAATCATAATTCTGGTTTTTCTTAGAATCTCTTCATCTATTGATTTTAAATCAGGTAAATAGTTATTTTCTGGTTTTAATTCATAGGTACGTACATCTGCCATTGCAAGGGATGGACCTATAGAAAAAATAGGATATCCAGGATCCGGCACAAGAACGATGTCACCTGGATTACAAAGGGATAATCCAATGTGTGCAATTCCCTCCTGAGAACCATAGACATCTGTAATCTCCTTTTCACTCAAAATTACATGATAACGTGTCTGAAAACGTTTTATGACTGACTCAGTCAACTCTGGCAACATTTTCAATGCATATTTATAATTGGCAGGGTCTTCTGCTGCTTTTATAACTGCATCCATAATATGTGTCTCTGTTGGAAAATCCGGAGTTCCAACGGATAGGTTATATACCTTTTTCCCCATCTTTTCAACTTCTTCTTTTTTTTCATTCAATAACTGAAAAATACCTTCTTCAAAGTCCTTCATTCTCTCTGATACTTGTAATTTCATTGCTTTTGCCTTTCTGTTAAATATATAATATTATTTATAGTTTCCCAGAATTTGCTTCAGGAAATCCAAATATTCTTTCTTTACATACTCAGGTGCCATAATACACACCTGATTGCCCAGACCGGTAAGCCATCCATAAAACTGTCCGCTTAATACAGCCTTAATCCTTACACTTACCATTCTGTTATCCAGCTTTCGTACTCCTATCTCTTTCCCAAAACGATCCAGAATAATTCCTATCATACTCTCTGGAAGACTTAAAGTTACTGTCTCTGTTTCTCCTCCAAACATACCAAAAGTCCTATTGGTATATTCTGCAATATCAAATTCGCGGAAAGCTTCCATTCCCTTACGTTTCTGATCGGAAAGCTCCTGAATATGGCTCATTTTATCCACTCTGAAATGCTTAATGTGTTCTTCTTCATCATCAAATGCAATTAAATAATAGTTCTCATCCTGCCAGGTAAGCGCCCAAGGACTTATCTGATATTGCTTTCCCTCTCTTCTTGGCTGCAGCTCTTTATTCACATTCCATGAAAGATATGTAAATGTAATAGAGGCATTATCTTGTATGGCCTTATGAATCCGGTCTACATTGTAATAAATACTTTCATTTTCCGTCTTTACTCTTCCTGCAACGAACACCTGTCTTTGTAACTGCTTCCCCTCAAAAGGACCTGCCAGCTTTTCTATTTTTGCAATCAGTTCCCTTGACTTTTTCTGAGTAATAAAACGTGAAGCTTGTACTGCATCCACCAGAAGTTTTAACTCAGGCAATTCAAAGTCTCTACTTGCCAGATAATATCCGCCTCCTGTACGTGCTTTTACCTTCACAATATCATAGCCAAAATTAATCAGGCACTCAATATCATCATAAATACTTTTTCTTTCGGCAGAAATATCATATGCTGCCAGTTCTGCTATGATATCCTGCGCCGACATGCAGTGATTTTCATCTGTCTTTTCTGTAAGTATCTTTATAATGTACAGAAGCTTCATTTTCTGATTGGCAGATCTGGCCATTACAGTATATCCTCCACTTCCCACAAATTTCTGATTTCAAAATCAATTTTTAGATTGGTATGATTTTCTTTTCCATTGGGATTATACCAGCAACATGAAATTCCGGCATTATTTCCACCCTTTATATCGCTGGAAAGCGAATCTCCTACAATGATCGTCTTTTCCTTTTGAAAATCAGGTATCATTGCAAAGCATCTTGTAAAAAACTCCAGATTGGGTTTCGGATAACCAATTTCTTCTGACACAAAAATATCTTCAAAAATCTGATCAAGCCCTGACAAATGAATTTTATTTCTCTGTGTAGCAGAAACACCATTAGTCACGGCATACTGCCTTACTTTCCCCTTCAGTTTACTACATAACTCGAACGCATTATCTTTAAAGTAAAACACTGATCCTAACGCTTTCTGATAAATTTGTGCAAAATCCTTTGATGCAATTTCTTTAATCCCAAATTCGAGAAAAAGTGTTTCAAATCTACCTGTAAGGAGTTCATTTTTTGTAACCTCCCCCAGTTCCAGCCTTTTCCAGTAAGATTCATTGATTGCAGCATACCGGGATACAATCGTTTCATCCACATCCATTCCAAAGTTATGAAAACTGAATTTAAGCGCATAATCCTGAGACTTGTCAAAATCCAAAAGAGTCTGGTCAATATCCCATAGCAATATTTCAAATTTTTTCATAATCACCGTCCAAATTTATGGTCTTCATGATACAAAAAGGTCTGGCTCTACAACCAGACCATGGCATATCTATGAGTTACTTTCTGAAGCCTCTGTTATTTCTCCTGCTTCCAGCTGACTGTTTTTGCGTTTCCGAAGTTTGATTCCAATAAAAATTGCAATTCCACAAAGAGCTACAATTACTGCCATTAATAATAGGTAAGATAAAAAAGAATTTAAAAATAATACAAGATTTATCATTGTTTTCCTGCACCTTTCCTTACACTTTATTTTTTAATCATATCATTGTGCCTTTTTTCAGTCAAGAGCCTGCCAGACACCGCTTTTTAAAAAATTCTCTGCCATATTTTCTGCATCCTTTATGATGTCAGGGGAATATCCCATAATACCAAGAAGTTTGATTGCATTTCGAGTCTGTGCACGCCCATTCATAATCTTATAATTGAAAGAAATATCATTTTCTTCAATTTCCTCAGAAAAATGATAATTACAATAGTGATTCTCCAATAAATATGTCAGTTCTATATCGTGAGTTGCTGCAAAACAAATACAATTCTGTTTTGTCATGCTTTGCAAAATCTGTGTAGAAGCTGCAATTCTCTCTACCGTATTCGTTCCCCTCAAAACCTCATCCACGAAGCATAAAACCGGAGTCCCTTCTTCTCTGACCATATCCATAATTCTCTTAATTGCCTTAATTTCAACCATATAATAGCTGTCGCCACCCTGAACATCATCTTTCAGACTCATAGAAGAAACTATTCGAAACAGGCTTCCTGTGTATTGTTCAGCCAGACATGTATGAATGGTCTGTGCCAAAATAGCATTTAGTGCAACTGTTTTCAAAAAGGTTGATTTACCTGACGCATTTGAGCCGGTAATCAATATGCTCTGATCCGTTGAAAAACTGTTTTTAACAGGCTCAGCAAGCAGTGGATGATATAATTCATCTGCTCTAATTGACAATTCTTCGGTAAACTTCGGAACAGCATATGTCGTTAGGGATTCACGATATTCTCCTATTGCAATCATGGTCTCGATCCTGCCTAAAACGGTAATCATCTGATCAATTTCAGAAATATGCTTTCTCACTTCTAACAGCATCTGATTAAACTTAATCAAGTCTAAATGAAAACCCATTCTTATGAAATCAAGGAGCAAGTCTAATGGACTTCCAGAACCGGACATACGTCCTCCCGACATAAGCAGAAAGGAACCTCTTTTGTATCCGTTCATAGAGCTGCTACACCTTTTCAGGATTTCAAATTCACTACTTAGTATGTCAGTTTTCTTTGTTTGAAGCTTTTTTACACACTCAAGTATCCTGAAAATATATGCAAAGCTTGTAATATAGGGCTCAATCTCATTTTTTATCTTAAAATAACTGATATTGTTATAAATCAGGACGCACACCAACGCACAAATTCCTATTGGAAGGTTGATGAGCATTCCCACTATACTGAGTAAAATTAAAATCAACGAAAAATAGTGTCGCAGATTTTTCCGTTCTCCCAGTTGATCTAAATAATCAAGATAATCATAGATTGAAAATTTTCTCATTTTTCCAAGTGTGTGGAAAACAAACTGGTAGGACACTCTTTCATCCGTATGAAGTCTGAAATATTCAATCATTTCCTCTCTGCGCAGGAGTTCCTTTTCTTCCATACAGGGCTTTCGTAATGTATGATACAAATATTCTTCTCCGGCAGATGAATATGTATAATTCATCCTTTTAAATACCTCATCCAGATTCAGGTCATTCCATGTAATATCATCAATATAGAATCCTTTCTTATGCTTTTGAAAATAGTGAGAAATATTAGCAAACTGCTCCGGCTTATATTCTCTTTGCGGGAAAGCACCATATTCATCATATAATTTTTTTATAAATCTCTTTTCTGACTCTTTATAGTCATAAAGCCCCTTTAACATCAAAATTACAATCAATACAAGCATTACTACCGCAAAAACAACATACTCCATCTTTTCCGTTACCTTTCTCTGCCAGCTTATTTATTTCTGATTCTATTGATAATCTGATTAGCCTTCTCATAAATATCTTCCGGCTGGTCAGGGGTGAAAAACTTTCCTTGTTCATATAATATTTTTCCACCAATCATTGTCATGATAACATTCTGCTTGCTTCCACTGTATACCAGATTTTTAGGAATATGATTCAGCGGCTGCATATTTGGCTGTTTCAAGTCAATCATGATGATGTCAGCCAACTTACCTTCTGTAAGCACATCTGCATCCATAAGTCCCATGGAATGAGCACCATTTACAGTTGCCATCTTAAGCACCTCCATTGCATCTACTGCAGAGGCATCCTTTTGCTTTAACTTGGCAAGAGCTGTTACCAGAAACATTTCCCTGAACATATCAAGACAGTTATTGCTGGCTGGTCCATCTGTTCCGATTGCCACTGGCACACCTGCTTTCAGAAATTCAGTAATTGGTGCAATACCACTGGCCAACTTTGCATTTGAGCCAGGATTGGTAACTGCAAACAATCCTCTTTTCTTCATAATTGCAATATCTTCAGAGGTCATGTGAACACAGTGATATCCACCCCCACCATATTCAAACATGCCCAGAGAATCCAAAAATGCCATGGGCGTCATCCCATAACGCTCTATACAACCTGCCACCTCTCCCTCGGTTTCTGCAAGATGCGTAAACACAGGTGCCTGATATTTGTGTGAAAGTGCTGCTATCTTTTCCAGCAATTCCTTTGAGCAGGTATATTCCGCATGGAACCCAAGAATATATGATTGCAAAGGGCTTCTGTGATTAAGCTTTTGGAACATCTCTTCCACCAGTTCCGGTGACTGGCTGAAATTATTTACAGCACCTACCTGTACACATCTCATTCCCATTTCATCAAAGGCATCCGCAATGGATTCCGGTGTCAGATACATGTCAAAAGCAGCAGTGATACCGCTAGTCAGGTATTCTAAAATCGCAAGCTTGGACAATTCATAAATATCTTCTGCCGTCATCTGTGCTTCCACAGGAAAAATCTGATGATTTAACCACTCATCAAGAGGCAGATCATCAGCAAATGAGCGAAGCAGGGTCATTCCTGAATGGGTATGTGCATTTTTAAAGCCGGGCATAAGAAGATTTCCTTTACAGTCTATTTCTCTGTCCCATAAAATACAGGATTCTGGAATTTTTCCGTATATTTTCTCTGTGTCTGTTCCGTCGCCCACATACAGGATATAATCATTTTGAACCCAGATTTCTCCCTCAAAAATTTCTCTTTTTTCTTCCATTGTGAGAATCCTGGCGTTATATAATCTTATGTTCATAGTAAATCCTTTCAGATATTTGGTTAATAATTTAAATTTTCCGGTCCAAAACTCTCCGGCAAAAGTTCATTTAACCTATATAGCTTGTAGTCATTTTCATTTTTTGCAACAATCACAATAAACTGGTTGGAATCAGCAAATTCACGTAGTACCTGTCTACATACACCACACGGAAATGCGTACTGATCCGTCAGCCCATCTTTAGGTCCACCAACAATCGCAATTGCTTTGAGCTTGCGACAACCTTCGCTGACCGCCTTATTAACAGCCGTCCGCTCCGCACAGATGGATGGTGTATAGGCAGCATTTTCAATATTACATCCTGTATAGATTCTAAGCTCATTCGTAAGAACAGCTGCCCCTACCAGATAGTTTGAATAAGGGGCATACGCCTTTTTTCTGGCCTCGATTGCTGATTTGATCAGCTCCTTAACAGGAATATTATTCACTTCCATAAGATTTTTGTTATTATTCTCCATGAGACATGGCTCCAACTTCTTTGATTACTTATATTTCATTTAAAAAGCTGCGATTGCTTCTGTTACTAATTGTCTGAACAATGGTGCCGCATTGTTAGATGCTTCCTGCACTTCTTCATGGGTAAGTGGCTGATCTGTCATACCAGCAGCAAGATTTGCCACACAGGAAATGCCACATATCTTCATTCCCATATGGTTTGCCGCTATTGCTTCTACTACAGTACTCATACCCACTGCGTCAGCCCCCAGAGTGCGAAGCATTTTAATTTCTGCGGGAGCTTCAAAG
Source organism: uncultured Lachnospiraceae bacterium (assembly GCA_945868485.1). Lineage (GTDB taxonomy): Bacteria > Bacillota > Clostridia > Lachnospirales > Lachnospiraceae > Suilimivivens. The sequence continues at coordinate 9,310 of CAMBLS010000025.1, forward strand.
GATGGTCCAGTCAATTGCACATAGATACCCTCATGTAATGGAATGTTACATTCTTTTGCCTTGTTTTTGATAATTTCCTGAAGCTGCGGATTATAAACCTTGCTCATATCCGGGAATCGGCATCCCAGTTCGTCTATGTTTGCTCCAATTAATGGATTGGGTGCAAAACAGGAAATATGATCTTTAATCAACATAAAGCTGCCTGCTGAAAACTCAGGATTAATTCCGCCGGAAGCATTGGTCAAAAACAATATTTCTGCTCCCATCATCTTCATTAAGCGAGTAGGAAGAACCACATCCGTAATTGGATACCCCTCATAATAGTGGACTCTGCCCTTCATGCAGACCACCGGCACATCTTTCACATATCCAAAAATAAATTTCCCGGCATGTCCAGGCACTGTGGGAACCGGAAATCCCTCAATTTCACTATATTCAATTTCTCCCTTCACATCCATTGTATCCGCATAATTTCCAAGACCTGAGCCCAAAACAAGTGCAACCCTGGGTCTGAAAGGAACTCTGTCCTTAATGCTTTCATAACATTTTACTACCTTTTCATATACCTGGTTCATTTAGTTACCTCCATATTTTCTGGAATTGCTTTTTCATATAGTATCACAAAAAACAGCACCGTGTAAAGCTTTACAGCTACTGACACGATGCTGCTTTCCGGCCTGTTACAGTCATTTTTGACAACCGTTGATGCAACATAATTTTAAATGATAATACAAACCATACCTCCATTAGAATCATTCACAATCTTCTGCATGGTTTCCTGTAATTTCAACTGACTTTCTTCTCCAATCATGGTAAGTTTTCCGGTAATTCCATCATTTACAAGCTGCTCTACTGATTTTCCAAAAATATTAGTTTCCCAAATACCGTTTTCACTTTGACTGGAGTCTGTGATAAACCGAATCAGATCCTGTGCCTGTTCCTCAGAGCCTACAATGGGAGAAATTTCTGTTTCGATATTTGCCCGTATCATATGAATACTAGGGCTTTCCGCTCTAATTTTTACGCCAAATTTATTTCCATGTCTGATTACCTCCGGTTTATCCAGCCTGATTTCACTTCGTTCCGGTGTCACTACCCCATACCCCTTTTGTCTGACTGAGTCAATTGCATGTAAAACTTTTACATACTCCTTTTTCATCTTTGCCATTTCTTTCAAAATTGAAAGCAGCATGTATTCATTATCAATGTTTTCTCCTACCATTTCACTTAACATCTCATAATAGTAAGAATCGTCCACATCCAGCCACACCTTGATACATCCGTCTGCCATGTCTACACTGTCCATCTTGCACTTTTTAATAAATGGTCCATCCAGTGTAACCGGATTATTTTTTATATCACGGATGCAGTTATACTGCTTCATAATTTCTCTAATCCGCCCAATCATATCGACCTTCATCTTGTGATCTGACGAAAGCATTTCAACCCACTTAGGCATATAAAACTCAATCATCGTAATAGGGAACTCATATAATACATTTTCTAGTATTTTATTAATATCATCCCTCTTGAGCTGCTCACAATTTACCGCCATGACGCTCACTTCATATTTTGCTCCAAGCTCTTCTGCCAGCTTTATAGCATCTTCACTATATGGCTTTGAAGAATTCAAAAGTACAATAAAGGGTTTCTTAAGCTTCTTTAACTCTTTTATCGTTCTTTCCTCTGCCCCAAGATAGCTTTCTCTTGGAATATCCCCAAAACTTCCATCACAGGTGATGACAATTCCTATCGTAGAATGATCATTAATTACCTTTCTGGTTCCAATTTCTGCAGCTTGAGTAAAAGGGATTTCCTGTACCGACCAAGGCGTTTTCACCATACGCTCTGTTTCATTTTCCATATGTCCGCTGGCACCATCTACCATATATCCTACACAGTCAATTAGCCTTACTCTCGCCTCAATTCCGTCTCCTAATGTGAGCCTTGCAGCTTCCTTTGGAATAAACTTAGGCTCTGTTGTGGTAATCGTTTTTCCTCCTGCACTTTGAGGCAATTCATCCTTTGCTCTCTCCTTCTCATAAGATTCCGTCATATTCGGCAGGACCATCAAGTCCATAAATCGCTTAATAAATGTTGACTTACCAGTTCTAACAGGGCCTACAACACCTATGTATATTTCTCCACCGCATCTTAATTGAATGTCCTTGTATAAGTCATATTCTTTTTTTGTATTTAAGTCCATAAAATTACCCCTTCCATACTTAATTAAATGTATGTGAAGGGGATTTTATTTATTACAATTTTACCTTTAAAACAGATATAACTGTCCGGCATTGTCTCGAAGCCATTTCTTATACTGCTTATATTCTGGACAGATACGCTGTACCAGATTCCAAAAATTGAAGGAGTGATCCATAAAAACCAAATGACACAGTTCATGGATGATTACATAATCACAGACCGGTTCAGGGGCCATAATAATTCGCCAGTTAAAATTCAAGTTTCCCTTACTGCTGCAGCTTCCCCAGCGGCTTTTCTGATCCTTAATGCGGATATCCTCAAAATGTACACCAATGATCTGGGCATATTCTTCCGCTTTCTGTGTGATTACTAAAAGTGCCTCTCTGCGATACCATTTTTCCAGCTGACTACGTTTATATTCGTAATCAGCCTCATAAGGTACCCACATAATCAGCCTGTCCAGTACACACTTTACCTTTGCTCTGGTCCGCTGCTCCCGGATAATCGTAAGTGTCCGCCTTTCTCCCAGATAATAAACTGTTTCTCCGTTTTCCAGTCTCACTTTAAAATAACCTTGCGGAAATTCTTCTTTCCTCTCTTAACAACCACACCATCACCTGCAAAGGTATCTTTCCCATATGCAGCCTTAACATCAGTAACCTTTTCATTTTCAAGAGTAACGCCTCCCTGCTCGATGGCGCGTCGTCCTTCAGAGCGGCTCTGAACCAGACCAGACTTACACAGCACCGAAATCATATCAATACTTCCGTCTGTAAAATCATCCTCAGTAAGCTCTGTAGTGGGCATATCGGCAGCAACCCCTGAACTGAATAATGCGCGTGCGCTTTCCTGCGCCCTTGCAGCCTCTTCCTCGCCGTGAACCAGTTTGGTCAGCTCAAATGCAAGGATTTCTTTCGCCTGATTTAACTGACTTCCTTCCCACTGATCCATTTCATCAATCTGTTCAAGAGGAAGGAATGTCAGCATACGCAGACATTTCAGTACATCTGCATCTGCCACATTTCTCCAATATTGATAAAACTCAAAAGGGGATGTCTTATTAGGATCAAGCCAAACAGCACCTTTTTGTGTCTTACCCATCTTCTTCCCTTCTGAGTTAAGAAGAAGCGTAATGGTCATGGCGTATGCATCCTTGCCCAGCTTCCTTCTGATCAATTCTGTTCCACCCAGCATATTGCTCCACTGGTCATCACCACCAAATTGCATATTACAGCCATATCTTTGGAATAACTCATAAAAGTCATAGCTTTGCATGAGCATATAGTTAAACTCAAGGAAGCTTAAGCCCTTTTCCATTCTCTGCTTGTAGCATTCAGCTGTCAGCATTCTGTTTACAGAGAAATGTGGTCCAATCTCACGAAGGAACTCAATATAGTTAAGGTCGAGCAGCCATTCTGCATTATTGACCATCAGCGCTTTCCCCTCTGAAAAATCAATAAAACGGCTCATCTGCTTTTTAAAGCATTCGCAGTTATGCTCAATAGTTTCTTTAGTCATCATGGTACGCATATCACTTCTGCCAGATGGATCACACACAATACCGGTTCCACCGCCAATCAATGCAATTGGCTTATTTCCTGCCATCTGCAGACGCTTCATCAGGCAAAGTGCCATAAAGTGCCCCACATGCAAAGAGTCTGCGGTGGGATCAAAGCCAATATAAAAGGTTGCCTTTCCATTATTAATTAATTCCTTTATTTCCTCTTCATCTGTAAGCTGTGCCAAAAGCCCTCTGGCTTTCAGTTCATCAAAAATAGTCATTTCATTCTCCCTCTCTGTCTGCCCAAATTACGGCTTATTCTGTCATATAATTTTATCTTTCTTCCCTGAAATAGTTAAGTCCAAGTGCTGCCGGAAGATTAATTCTTCCTGATTTACGCATAGAGCTGATAACCAACACCAATGCTGTGATCAGGAACGGCAGCATATCATAAAATGCAATTGGAAATGGAAGTACGCTCTGTGGAATATAATATTTCAGTACGCGCAGTGCACCAAATACAAAGGAGCCTAAAATTGCATAAGCAGGCTGCCAGTTTGCAAATATAACCAGTGCCACTGCAATCCACCCAAGACCTCCCACATTATTACTGATCCACACACCGCCATTAATAATCATTGAACAATATACACCGCCAATGCCACAAATTGCACCACCAAGAATAATATTACGATATTTCACAGAAGTAACTTTAATTCCTGCAGCATCTGCTGCACCAGGATTCTCTCCTACTGCCTTTAAGTTAAGTCCCGCTTTAGTGTGATTCAGGTACCATGCCGAGATGCATGCAATAATAATACCGATATACACAAAGGGACTATAAGAAAAAAGAAGTTCTCCTACAACCGGAAGTTCACTTAAACCTGAAATAGAAATACCCCTCATTGCTGCTGTAATATTTTCAGGTAGCTTTAATGTTCCTTCCGGTGTCTTGTTCAATATAAAAATACCAATAAAATTCGCAAATCCAATTCCAAAAATAGTAAGGGTAAGACCGGTTACATTCTGATTTGCCATAAAGGTTACTGTAAGCACTGCATAAATCAGTGCGCTAAATGCACCTGCCGCCGCACTTGCAAGAATTGCAAGGGCAAAATTGTCTGTATAATAGCCCACCATGAAACCCACACAGGCTCCAATAGACATCATTCCTTCTACACCCAGATTTAAATGTCCTGTTTTTTCAGTCAGAATTTCTCCCACAGTTCCAAAAAGCAAAGGTGTTCCGGCACCTACTGCCGCTACAAGAAATTTAATTAAGATTTCCATTCCTTAACCCTCCTTTTCAGCCTTATGAGTTCCCTTTCTAAACAGGAACCGATATCTGATAAAAAATTCACATCCCAATATGAAGAAAAGGATAATTCCCTGAAGCACATCTGCACAGTCTGTAGATAATCCGAAATTCGACTGCACCACACTGCTTCCCTTTTCAAGAACACTAAATAAAAAGGATACAAGTAAAATTGCAAATGGATTGAGCTGTGCAAGCCATGCAACAATAATAGCTGTAAATCCTACACCTCCGGCAACAGAAGTGGTCAGTGTAATATCTGAACCTGTTGCCTGTATCATTCCCGCCATACCACAGATTCCTCCACTTAAGAACATGGTACGAAGCACAATCATCTTTACATTCATTCCAGCATAACGGGCAGTATCCTGACTTTCTCCTACAACACTGATCTCATATCCCTGTTTGGTATACTTGATATATACAAAGATAAGAACAACCAAAACCAGTGCAATCAGCCAGCCAAACTGAATACCGAAGAGCTTGTCCAAAGAAGCATTCTTATCAAATCTTGCTATCTTTGGGAAACCCTGTGATGACGGATCCATCCATGGACCATCACGCAAATAGGATACAATATGAAGCGCAATATAATTCAGCATCAATGTAAACAAGGTTTCATTGGTATCATATTTTACTTTAAAAATTGCCGGCAAAAGCCCCCACAGTCCACCACCAATGAACCCTGCCAGGAACATGATAATTACCAAAAGTACATGGTTAATACCTGAAAAAAATAATGCAAAGAAGGTAGCACAGGTGGCTCCAAAAATAATCTGACCTTCTGCACCAATATTCCAGAACTTCATTTTAAATGCAAGAGTAACACCCAGAGATGATATCAGCAATGGAATCATAACCTTTACAGTTCCCTGAAACGCCATAACACTTCTGAACGCACCTGAAATAATCGTTCCGTATATTATAAAAGGATTCTGCCCTACACAGGCAATAAAAACACCGCCGGCAATCAAAGAAAGAAGCACTGCCCAAAGCCGTAAAAGAATAATTTTTCCTGCAGGCAACTCCGCACGTTTTACAATTCTTGCAAAAGGTTCAGTCTGTCTGTTATCTGTGGTTTTGCTCATGCCTGCGCCTCCTTTTCTTTATCTTCAGATCTGTTTTCACCGGTCATCATCATACCAATTTCTTCTTTCGTGGTTTTTGCAGCATCTACAATTCCAGTTATCTTTCCATGACATAATACCATAATGCGGTCAGATAATTCCAAAAGCACATCCAGATCCTCTCCAATATACATAACTGCCACATTTTTCTTTTTCTGCTCATTTAAAAGATCATAGACGGTATAAGAGGAATTAATATCAAGCCCTCTTACCGGATATGCTGTAATCAGAACCGATGGCGAAGATTCGATTTCTCGTCCAAGCAGGACCTTCTGCACATTTCCTCCACTAAGAAGTCTTACAGGGGTCTCCGTTCCCGGTGTAACAATACCAAGCTTTTTAATCAATGAATCAGCCAGCTCCCTTGCAGGTTTTCTGCTGATAAAAGGACCTTTTCCCTTCTGGTAGCTCTTGAGCAGCATGTTGTCTGTCATTCCCATAGATGCCACCAGCCCCATTCCCAAACGATCCTCTGGGACAAAACTCATGCTGACCCCCTTCTCTATAATTTCAGAGGGTGTTTTTCCAAGAAGATTTTCTTTATTAAAAAGAACTGCTCCCTTGCTTGCCGGCAAAAGTCCCGCAATTGCTTCGCAAAGCTCCTTTTGTCCACTTCCGGCAACACCGGCAACACCAAGAATTTCTCCTTTTCGTATATCAAATGAAATATCATCAATCGCCTTTGAACCATCTGATTTATTTACAGTAAGATCCACCACCTTAAGTATAGTTTCACGATTTTCCATAATCGGACGTTCAATCTCAAGGCTTACTGGCCTGCCTACCATAAGTTCAGTCAATTTCTGAGCATCACAAGATGAAGTTTCTACCGTATCAATGCTTTTCCCTTTTCTCAAAATAGTTACACGATCACTGATTGCAAGCACTTCCTGCAGTTTGTGGGTAATGATGATAATCGCACAACCCTTTTCTTTCATTTTACGAAGAATCTGAAACAGCCTTTCTGTTTCCTGCGGTGTAAGCACTGCCGTGGGCTCATCCAAAATCAGAATCTCTGCCCCTTTATATAATACCTTCAAAATTTCTACCGTCTGTTTTTCGGAAACGCTCATTTCACAGACGTATTTTTCAGGTTCAATTTCCAATCCATAGGTCTGGCTGATTGCCTTTATTTTTTCACTGGTCACCTTATTTTTTTCTTTTTTTCCCTGGGTTCCCAGAATAATATTGTCCATTGCAGGAAATGCTTCTACCAGCTTAAAGTGCTGATGAATCATTCCAATTCCCAAATTCATGGCATCTACAGGGGAATTTATTTTCACTTCTTTTCCACCAATAAAAATCTGACCACTGTCAGGATGATAGATGCCAGAAAGCATGTTCATAAGAGTAGTTTTGCCGGAACCATTTTCCCCCAAAAGTGCAAGAATTTCCCCATACCTTACATTCAAATCTATCTCATCATTGGCCACTACCTGTCCAAATGTTTTTGTAATTTTTTTGCATTCAATTGCATATAGATTTTTACCCTGTTCTGCCATAATGTTCCCCGCTCTTTCAAAATACAGAAAAGGGCGGTCATATTCATGGCCGCCCATATGAAACTTTTTACTAATTATTTAACTACTACATTCTTGAAGTACCAGTTCATGCTACCAGTAATTTCAGCATCACTTAAAGTTGCACCTTCTGCTCCAACAGTGCTGCCATCATTGGTTTCAATTACACCGTCAAATACATTAAAGCCTTCATTAATGATTTGGTCTCTTGCAGCATCCACAGCTTCCTGTGTTCCTTCAGCGCAAAGATCAGAAAGAGCTGCAATATCTACAAGGCCATCTGCCATTCCGCCAAAGTAATTTTCTCCTGACCATGTACCATCAATTACAGACTGTACTGCATAGGTATAGTATACAGACCAATCCCACATAACAGATGTAAGAACTGCGTCAGGTGCATCCTTGGACATATCAGAGTTATATCCAACACCCCAAACACCATTCTGTTCTGCAACAGTCTGAGGGTTTGGTGTATCACAGTGCTGTGCAATTACATCACAACCAAGGTCAACTAATGCCTGTGCTGCCTGTGTTTCTCCTTCAGGATCAAACCAGCTGTTTGTTACTTTTACATATACTTCGCAATCAGGGTTTACAGAATATGCACCCATTGCAAATGCATTAATGCCTCCGGTTACTTCGGAATTATCCTGTCCCATAGCTGCAACATAACCAAGCTTATTGCTTTCTGTCTTAAGACCAGCTGCAATACCTGCAAGGTATCTTGCCTGGTAAATTCTACCAAAATAGTTGTTGAAGTTTACGCCATTTGACTTATAGCCTGTACCATGTGAAAAGATTACCTCAGGGAATTCCTCTGCAAGCGCTTCACAGGTATCCATAAATCCCCAGCTTGTTGCAAAGATGATGTTGCATCCTTCTTCAATACACTCTCTGATTGCATTCTCAATTGCAGTTGCATCAGAGTCATTTACATTGTTCTTACGAACGATCTGTGAATCATCCAGTCCGATATTCTTCTGCATGCCCTGAATACCAAGGTCATGTGTATAAGTGTATCCGCTTCCCTCTGCAGGGTCAGTAATATGGATAACGCCTACCTTAATATCTTCCTTTGCAATAGCAGGCATTACACCTGTTGCTTCTGTAGTCCCTTCTGTTGTTTCAGTTGCTTCTGTTGTCTCAGCAGTTTCTGCAGGTTCCTGTGTGCTCTGATTGCTTCCACATGCACAAAGAGAAACTACCATGGCAGATACTACCAAAAGGCTTAATAACTTTTTCATCTCTCTCCTCCTTAAGTTTTATGCCAAAATAATTACTCACTTACTTTATAACAATTTTGCCTAAAGTTCAACATTTATTTTGAAAAAGCAATATTATTTATTCAGCATCAGCTTGATCATCGCCTGATTCAAACCATCTACCGTCAGCTTATACATTGGAAACAATTCTTTGATTGCTGTCTCTGCTTCTCTCCAGGGTGCATGTCCAGGTGCCATCTTAGGATTTAACCAGACCACCTTTTTGTAATGCTTCTTAAGAAGCATCAGCCACTCATAACCTGATAATCCACCATTTGGTCCCCGGTAATTACCGCTGGTAGAATACAGTTCCTCAGGTGCCATTGCAGCGTCACCCACTACGATTACTTTATAATCACTGTCCAGATTTTTAAACATCCACTCTGTATCAATCCAGTCTCCATTTTCACATTCCGGCGTTTTATAGAGCTTGGAGTAAATACAATTGTGGAAATAATAGGTCTTTACATCCTTATAATGATTCGATTTGTGCACTGCCTGAAAAAGCTCATTAAGCAATGTGCTAAAAGGAATCATGGTTCCACCTGAATCCATGAGCAAAAGCAGCTTCACTGCATTTTTGCGTGGTTTATCCATTACAATCTGTAGATATCCCCCATTATTGCAGGTCTTGTCAATGGTTCCATCGATATCCAGCTCTGTCTTCGGAATATCAAGTCTTGTAGAAAACTGGCGCAGTTTTCTGAAAGCTAACTGAAATTGACGATTGTCAAGCATTCTGTCATCACGAAAGTCTTTATATTTTCGTGCACCGATGACCTGGAAGGCGCTTTGATATCCCGTCTTTCCACCCACGCGAATACCACCCATAAAGCCACCCATATTTCCAAACGCAGTCTTTCCCATGCTACCAATCCAGAAGCTTCCTCCGTTATGCTCACTGTCCTGATCACGCAGTCTTTCCTTAAATTTGGCTTCAACCTCATCCTTGTCAATGAACTGCATTCCATCCTGCTCATTCATACGATAGCGTTCTTCCTCATCCACCATATCAATCAGTTCTGATTTATCAAGCCAACGCATCATATTTTTAGAAATTTCATTTTCCGATTGAATTCCCTTAAACGCTTCCTCAAATGCCATATCAAATTTATCAAAATCAGTTTCACTCTTAACCAAAATCATCCTGGCAACATAATAAAACTCTGTCAGGCTGCTGTTGCAAAGCCCTTTATCCAATGCATCCTGTAAGGTAAGCCATTCGCTTAAAGTAATGTTTAACCCCTTTGCCTTACAGATATAAAAGAAATTTGAAAACATGTAATTCCCTCACAGCCATTATGGCAATTGACTAATCCAGTTTCTGTCTTACGGTTTCAAGATCCTCGTCTTTTTTAACCACTACACCAATGAATGGAAGTTTTGCCCTAATTTCATCTGCACTGATTCCACCAATCTGCAGTGCATTAATCCAGTCAATCAGTTCAGAAGTACTGGGCTTTTTGCGAATATCCCGAAGACCACGAATGCTGTAAAACACATCCATTGCATTTTTAAGAAGGTTATCTTCCACATTTGGATAATGAGTTCTTACTATTTCCTCCATCAACTCCTCATCCGGGAAGTCAATATAATGGAAAATGCATCTTCGAAGAAACGCATCCGGCAATTCTTTTTCTGCATTGGAAGTAATAATTACAATAGGACGCTGTTTTGCTTTTACTGTACGTTTAGTCTCATGAATATAAAATTCCATCTGGTCAAGTTCCCACAGCAGATCGTTTGGAAATTCCAAATCTGCCTTGTCAATCTCGTCAATCAAAAGAATAACCTGCTCCTCAGAATCAA
>CAMBLS010000026.1 GCA_945868485.1 uncultured Lachnospiraceae bacterium
CGTCAAGCACTTTTTAAAAAAATTTTAAATATTTTTCACACTACCTTTTCAGGCGTTGGATTTACATTATAGCATTGCTTTTTGCGATTTGTCAACATGTGTTTTTAATTATTTTTATGTCGAATACCACGAAATAGCACACAACAACTTTTACCCTAAGGCAAAAATTTGGAAGTATCATTATTGATACTTCCAATTCTATTGGTAGCTAAACGGAGAAAGAGGGATTTGAACCCTCGCGCCGCGTGAACGACCTACACCCTTAGCAGGGGCGCCTCTTCAGCCTCTTGAGTATTTCTCCATAATCTGAATTACACCGCTACCAATATTCTATTGTGCGCTTAACAACGCAAGTGTTATTATACATAAGCAGAATTTTTTTGTCAATGCTTTTTTCTCTTTTATAAATATTGTTCTATTGTCTTTTCAATTCTGCTTTTTACTTCAGCTGCAATTTCGACAGTTTTCATATTTTTATACTCTTCATAATAAATGGGTGGCATATAGATAACTTTAACCGTTACAGGTTTAATGGAGTTTTCATCAAAGGGTCTGAATGAATCGATTAATGCACAGGGCACAATTGGACATTTTGCTTTTGTAGCGCTTTTGAAGCTGCCACCTTTAAACTCAAGCAGTTCATTTCCATTTCTGCTTCTTGTACCTTCCGGAAAAATGAGAAAATTCTTTCCATTCTTTACATCTTCTGTCATTGCATTGATTACTCTCATCGATTGTTTAATATCTTCTCTATCCATTGCATAAGCACCCAACGCCTTAATCACTTGCTTAAGAAGAATAATATTGCTCACTTCTTTTTTAGCAACAAACGAAAAAGGGCGTGGACAGGAATCTAAGAATACAAGTACATCAAACATCCCTTGATGGTTTGGAAAAAAAATAAATCCATCCTCTTTCGGAATATTTTCAAGTCCATGTGTTTCTATCGTAACCCTTCCTGCATGATTTGCACTTTTAGTGACTTTTTTAACAAATTGAAATGATTCTTCAAATGAAATTTTACTGCTTTTGCCGCACCACCAAATTCCCAGAAGATAATAAGGAACCTTCCAGATAAGTCTGATTACCATCATTGCAATTCTCATTTTTATACCCCTTGTATATAAAGGCTTTGCCTGTCATACTGCTATAATGATTAAAAATTTAAGCTTCCTGATATGCTTCTATTGCAGTTTCATAAAGGTTATTACCTTCCGAATCAATTACCACAATAGCCGGAAAATCCTTTACAGTAAGTTTACGAATAGCTTCTGTTCCCAAATCATCATATGCAATTACTTCAGAGCTTAGAATTGCCTTGGAAAGAAGCGCTCCGGCACCACCCACAGCTGCGAAATATACAGCGCCATTTCTGATAATCGCCTGCCTTACCGCATCAGTTCTTTTTCCTTTTCCAATCATTCCCTTTAAACCAAGATCAAGAAGCAAAGGAGTATATTTGTCCATCCTGCTTGCTGTTGTAGGACCTGCCGATCCAATTGGTCGTCCTTCCCTCGCCGGAGAAGGTCCCATGTAATAGATTACACTATTTTTGACATCAAAAGGAAGCTCTTTTCCCTGCTCCAATGCTTCATACATTCTTTTATGTGCAGCATCCCTTGCTGTATAAATAGTTCCTGTTATGTATACGTAATCTCCACTGCGTAATTCTCTTGCCGTCTTTTCATCATATGGTACTGTAATATGTTTATCCATCATCATCTCTCCCTACACATCATAAGCTCCGTAAAAATGTTGCATTCACATCTTTTTGCTAGAGAACCCTGATACAATGTCTGTTCACATGACAACAGATATTAACTGCTACAGGAAGTCCTGCAATATGAGTAGGATATGTATTAATATTAACAGCAAGCGCTGTCGTACTGCCTCCAAGACCCCCAGGACCAATTCCCGTCTGATTAATCTTTTGCAGCAGTTCCTCCTCCATCTCCCGCACATAGGATATTTCCGAGTGCTCATTCACAGGTCTTGTCAATGCCTTTTTAGCAAGAAATGCACATTTTTCAAAGGTTCCACCAATGCCAACACCAACTACCATTGGCGGGCAGGCATTAGGACCTGCATCCTTTACGGCTGTAAGAATTGCATTTTTAACACCTTCAATGCCATCTGCCGGTTTCAACATAAAGACACGGCTCATATTTTCACTTCCAAAACCTTTTGGTGCAATCGTAATTTTAATTTGATCTCCTTCAACAATATCATAATGGATGACTGCAGGTGTGTTATCATTTGTATTCTCTCTGTAAATAGGATCCCTTACTACAGACTTGCGCAGATACCCTTGCGTATACCCCTGGCGTACTCCTTCATTCACTGCATCTGTCAGAAGTCCGCCTTCCACATGTACATCTTGTCCTACTTCCAGAAAAATAACAGCCATACCTGTATCCTGACAAATGGGAATCATATCTTCAGTCGCAATCTTTAAATTATCTTCCAACTGACATAGAATCTGCTTTCCCAGAGGTGACTTTTCAGCATTTGCCGCCTGGTTCAGCGCTATCTTCATATCCTCTGTAAGATAATGATTTGCCTCAATACACATTTCTTTAATATTTCTGGTAATTTCATCCACGCAGATTGTTCTCATCGTAAATTCTCCACCTAAATTTATTCCGTAATAATCTTTTTAATCTCTGCCAACTCTTCCTGACTGGGTGAACCCGCGATGTATTTCAGAATTTCACCATCATTTTTATATCTGGGAATCAAATGCATGTGGAAGTGGAACACCGTCTGCCCTGCAACCTCCCCATTATTCTGAACAATATTAAAGCCATCGCAATGCAGCTTCTCTGTCATTTTTGCCATCATCTTTTTGGCGAGCTTAAACACGTCTGATGCAGTGTCCTCCGGTAATTCATAAAGATTTGCGTAATGCTCTTTAGGCAAAATCAATGCGTGTCCTTTGGTTGCTGGACCTACATCCAAAATAACCTTAAATTGATTATCTTCATAAAGTGTCTGAGAGGGGATTTCTCCTGCTATAATTTTACAAAAAATACAATTATCCTGTTTCATATTTCCTCCTTTTTAAAGCACCCTTTCCTGAAATACAAATATTTGATCCAATGTACGAAGAATTTTAAAATCACCCTTCATCTTCATAGCTCCACCCATGAATGCTCTCTGGAATGTCATTCTTGCAAAAGTAATATCATCCATGGTTTCCCTCGCCATTTGTATTTCAACATCCGGGTTATCTACATTCCCATAATAATAATTATGCTCCGGTCCGTTTATTTCTATGATAAGAGGTTTACTTTTTCCTTCTATATGAATCTTATAAACGGCTTTAAAACCTGCCTGCGGAACAAAATGCTCTTTGAATTCGGTAATAAATTCCTCCTTGCCATCCTCCTTCTCCGTATTTCCCATCAAATCCCTGAATAGACTGGTAAGCTCCTGTATATCCTGTTTTTGCCTTTTCACATAACTATCATCAGAAGCATACTGAGACAACTGCTCGGATTCCTGCGGTGTAAGATCGATATTCTTTGTAATAGACACCATTTGCTTTACTGCCTGATTACTTGCAGGCAGGCTTGCAAGTTTTTGATTAATGGTTCGATACATGTTTTCAGCTTTTTTTTCAATGATTTTATTATAATCCTCATTGCCCTCAAAAATAGAAGAATCAGCAATATATCCACAGATACCACTGCAGGGAAGTCCGCCTAAGATTTCCCATGCAACAGCAAGCGTCAGTTTTCCGTCTCGCTCTCCGTAAGTTGTAGACATGACAATAGGACACATATAGGTTTTGGCTATTTTTTCCTTGTCGCCATATAACCAACATGCATCCAGAAACTGATACATATATCCTCCTATGCCATACCACTCTACAGTAGATGCAAGAATAATCCCATCAGCAGTCTTTATTGTCTGAGGCAGTGTAGTAATACTGTTCTTTAGTTCATACAGATTAAATCTCTCCACAGTAACATGGAGTTCCTCTAAAACCGTCTGCATTTTATTAATTACATACAGTGTAGGATCATCCATAAGGCCCCTGCCACCATAATAAATATTTATCTTCATATTGCCCCTGCCTTTCACTAGACTACTACATCTAGTATAAGGCTGTTTCTTCTATATGTAAATAAATTTTATTTTTCTTATTTCATTACATCTGTTTGCGAAGGAAATCTAAAAAGCTGTTTACCCCACCGCCAAGCTGTATTACACTATCCGGTCTTTTTCCCGGAACATTGGAGACATCAAAAAAATCTCCATTTCTCGTTTGCTCTGTCAGCATAAAACTGTCACTTCCAAAAATTCCTTCTTCAATTCCTACATATTCATCTCCCCAAAAGGAACATTCTTCAGCTTTAATCCCATATGTAGTCTGAAGCAATTCTGATATAAGATTGACATTATCACTTTTACTTGACAGACCCACCTCAAGATATTTTGCATCGCAGGTAGGTGCTACCTTCATACCATATCTGTTTCCCATTTCTATAGACAAATCAATTAGCGACTGCAGACCTCCTTCAATACCATGAACAGCCAGACTCTCTTTTAACATGTCTAATTCGTTTTCCTGCATAAAAAGATTGTCGCCTCTTAAATTATTTACCATGAGATCTATCTTGCAGTAATTAGGTCTGCTGAATATAACATCCGTATCGAAGTTGTATCGATTCTTTAATTCCATATGAATATCAAAGCAGATTCTATGAACCTTCTCCAGCCCCTCTGCATCTGGAATCAAATCCTTAAATATATAAGGTATCCCATTTTTAAAAGCATAGTTATGCGCTCCTCTCCCTAGCCCTAAATAAAGATTGGAGAGCTGCTCACCGGTAAAATATTTTTCGATTGAACCCCCTGCTATATTTTCATACGTGGTTCCACTCACAATAATCAATTTCACACCTTTTTCTAATAAAGGTTTCATTACAGCAACTGCATCGTCAACAGGTGCCTTTCGGGACATTACCGCTGTTCCATCCCAGTCAAAAAAAATTGCTTTATATCTCTTCTTCATATCTATCACCCTTCTTTGTCAAATTTACATGCTTACCAGACAAATATATGGTTACTGGACATTCATTCTCCAGTGTATAACGAACTGTTTCTTTTTCTGTATATACCCTGATTCTGCTGCCATGATAATGAATCATAAATTGGTAGCTCACCCACTGCTTTGGTATGGATGGTTTAAATTCCAATCGTCCGTTATTTGTTCTAAGCCCAGCAAACCCAAATACAATTCCCTGCCATGTTCCGGCCATATTTGCTGCATGGATCCCTGCATAAAAATTGTTATGATAATCATCTAAATCCATTCTTGCTGATTGCGAGAAATAGGTATAAGCTTCCTCTTCATATCCGATTTGTGATGCAAGAATTCCAAAAATACAAGTAGATAGGGAGGAATGATGTAACGTTACCTCCTGATAAAAATCATAATTTCTTTTTAGTTCTTCATTTGTAAAATAGTTGCTATGTAAAAGTAATCCTAAAATAGCATCAGCCTGTTTGGACATTCTCTGTCGAAAAATGAACAGAGGGTGGTAATTCTCATATAAAAGATGTCTCTTTTCAACAGGAATCTTGGAATCATCCCATTCCTTTCTCATCATAAATCCATCATCCAATGGGAAAACCTGACGCTTTTCATCATATGGGAAGTACATGTTTTCAATAATCTTCTTCCAATATGGAATTTCATCTTCAGTAATTTGAAGTTTTTTTACAAGCGCATCATATGCTTTGGGATTTCTTTCTTTTATTTGATCCAAAGCCCAGATTGCATCCCTTATGTTTTCTCTCGCCATCAGGTTCGTGTAAAAATTATTGTCAACAATGGCGTTATATTCATCCGGTCCTGTTACCGCACAAATACAGTATTTTCCCCCTTTACTTTCCGCAAAACAGCCAACATCTGCCCACACTCTTGCTGTTTCTACAAGCACTTCTGCTCCACAGCTTTCAAGATATTCATAATCATCATTTACATCTATATAAAGCTTAAATGCATATGCAATATCTGCATTGATATGATACTGCGCCGTACCTAACGGATAATAGGTTGATGCCTCTTTGCCGTTAATGGTTCTCCATGGGTAAAGTGCACCTTTCTGATGTCCCAAAACCCTTGCACGCTCTCTCGCATCATCCAATGTATTATATCTGTAATCAAGCAGCCCCTTTGCCAGCTTGCCGTCAGTGTAAGCAAACACCGGTAACACATACATTTCCGTATCCCAGAAATAATGACCTTCATAGCCTTCTCCCGATAATCCTTTTGCCCCCATTCCGGTTCTTCCATCACGACCTGCTGCCTGCATGATGTGAAACAGGTTGAAACGGATACCCTGCTGCAATGCATCATCACCCTGTATCTGGATATCTGCTTTATCCCAGAAATCTGACATATACTCTGCCTGTTTTTCTTTATGACCCTGATACCCCAGTTTGACAGCATCTTCTGTTATTTTCTCAAGAAAGTCTGCCATCATTTCTCTCCCCATATCCAGACTTGAGGTATAAGACAGGTATTTATCTAACACAATTGTTTTACCCGTTTGAGCCTCATAATCCATCAACAATTCCGCATAGATATCGTTTTGATTTACAGTTGCCTGTATTTTTTTCGTATTTTCATCCGGCACATGTCTGCCAAAGCAAGCCATAGCAAGACCACTGTTAATCGTGGTTCCTTCATAGAAAAAGGTTCTGTTTTCTTCACATGCACCAATCACATCACACTTTAAGTGTGGACCAAATGGTCCGTAATCCACTAAAGGGTTTGTTACTCTTGTATGATTTTCCACAAGCCCATTGAGCACAGACTTTAACCTGATAGTTCCTTCAAAATTCAGTGGAGTTATTTCTATGTGCTGTAATATAAGATTCTTAATACACATGGAACAGAATCTTTCTGCATACAATTTCACTTCCTGTCCCTTGGGTGACTTCCAAATTACTTCACGGCTTAAAAACCCCTCTTTCATATGAAGCACTCTTTTGTAATCAATAATTCTACCTTCAAAAAGGTTAAATTTTTCTTCATTCAAAAAAATCTCAACTGTTTTCATATTTGGAAGGTTCAGCAAAGATTGGCTGGTTAACGGAAACCCAAAATTCCATTCTCCATAGCGTATATTTTCACTTTCATAAAAACCATTGATAAAGTTCCCTTCCAATCCTTCCTGTTCCGTAAAGTTATATGCTTCTTCAAAGGTTCCTCTGGTACCAAGATATCCATTAGACAATGCAAAAGTTGTTTCATTTCTATAATTTGTATCCCTTTTGAACTCTGTTTCTGTAATAGTCCATGGTTCAATTGGATAAATAGGTTGATTAAATTCCATATGATTTCTCCATTTCTGTTATCTTCCAGAACACTTCATCTGCTTTTACAAATGAATATAAGAATTCTACAGCATCATCCTTCAATGCATTTTTATGCTGTGACAATGCAATGGCTTTTCGGTTTTTAGTCAGATCATTTTCCTGCATATCATCCGGAACCAAAAAAGAAATTCTCTCCTCCCACTTTAGCAGACCCATATGAATCTGGTCAGGACAGGTAAATTCTTCCAACTTTTTATTTCTTAGCGGCCAGTTTTCATCTCCTGCTTTCGAGTGTACTAAACCTGAGAATAGCTCCGGCTGATATCCTTCCTTTGCTTCTTCCGCCAATATCTCTTTTACAAAAAGAAATAATCCACTATGATCTCCGTGTACATCTTCTGCTGAAGTGGTAAAGATGGCATCCGGTCTTATAGACAGAATAATTTCTCTTAAATCTTCTTTAAAATTTCTTCTGGTATATGGCGCAGAAGCGCCATATTTCTCTGTATGAAAATCAGGCTTTTCTATCATTCCATAAGTTTCCAAAGAACAGTGACCTGGATGAATTTTTTCAGGATCTGTCTCATAAAATAGCCCATGCAAAAAGCTAAGAGAATTATCCATGCCAGTATCTGCATAACCCATAAAAATGACATTTTCTTCTGACAACCCTAAAATTCGTAAACCCGCAAGGCTCTCCGGCAATCTCACACTACCTGAGATCTGATCTGAACCTTCATAATCCCCATTTGTTGCAAGAACCACTGTAACTCTTTTGTTGCTTCTTACTGCACTTTCAATAATTCCTGCTGTCATTAATATCTCATCATCCTCATGAGGAACAATAATCATAATATTATTCATTGCATTACCCTTTCACTGCGCCTGCAGCAACACCTGAAATAATGTATTTTTGCATAAAAATATAAAACAACATTAACGGTGCAACTCCCAACATAAGCATCGGGAACAATGCAGTCCAGTCTGTAGAAAACTGCCCGATATTTCTTGATACCTCCTGCAGGATTACATCATTCTGACGGCTTTGGATGAATAGCAGAGGGGTCATAAATTCATTCCATACGTTTAAAGTTACTATAATAACAACGGTAGCGATTACAGGCTTCATTAGGGGAAGCACGATTACAAAGAATTTTCTGAATATAGAGCATCCATCGATTTCAGCAGCCTCCTCCAATTCCTTTGGAACAGAGGATTCCACAAACTCTTTAAATAAAAAGATGCCCTGCGGAACATTAATTGCTACATCTACTAAAATAACTGCCCAAATACTATTCATCAGACCAATGCTCTTAACTATCTTAAACAAGCTGACTATATTCATCTGAAAAGGCACCATCAATCCTGCCAAGAATAAGAGAAAGACTCTGTTTCCCCATTTGTTCTTTGTTCTGGCAAGGGCATAGCCTGCCAATGAGGTGACAAGTACAATGATAGCAACTGCAAGAATCGTGATCTTTAATGTATTTCCAAGTGCTCTGGGATATTCCATATTAATCCATGCATCAATGTAGTTTTCTATTCTCCATACGGATGGCAATGCCAATGGACTTAAGGTTGCTTCCTGAGGACTTTTAAATGTAGTTACAATCAAATAGTAAATTGGAATGAACCATATAATTGCCACTACAATCATGAAAATCTCAGTGAAAACCAATTTAATTTTCTGTTTTTTACTTACTTCTATTGAACTTTGCTCTCTCATGATATTGACTCACTCCATTTCGACATAATTTTATTTGTGAATCCGCTGATAATTAACACAATGACAAAAAAGCATACTCCAAACGCAGAACCTACTGCGTAAAAACCATCCGAAATACCTTTCTTCATCATTACTGTCATTACCGTTTCAGTAGCATTTCCGGGTCCCCCCGAAGTCATAGAATAAATAGCATCAAAAGCTTTCATTCCTCCAATCAGACCGGTAACAACAATAATTTTTACAGAGGGACACATAAGCGGCATCGTAATTTTAAAGAACTGCTGCCTCTCGCCCGCTCCATCAATAGACGCTGCCTCATAGAGCTCTGGAGAAATGCCCTGTAAATTTGCAAGAAAAATTACCATCGCCCAGCCCGTCCATTGCCATATCTGTGTAAAAATTACAGAAAACAATGCTCTATCTGCTGTAAAGAAATTAAAGGTTTCCAGACCGAATCTATGTAACAGATTATTGATTAATCCATAATCAGAAGAAGACATAATAAAGTTCCATAAATATCCGATAATCAGGGAACTGAATACAGCCGGGAAAAAGAATACTGCACGAAGTATATTTTTAGATTTTAATTTCTTATTTAAAACAGCAGCAATCGGAAGACCTAATATAACCTGAAAGCCTGTTAAAATCACTGCATAAATAAGTGAATTTTTGATTGCCACCTTCATCAAGGATGTATTAAATACTGTGACATAATTTTTTAATCCCACAAAATTTAATCCTTTTATATGAATATCTGAGTAATCCGTAAAGCTGTAAATAAATGTATAAAAAAATGGCAGAATACTAAAAAGTAAATAGATAACTAAGGCTGGAAGAACAAACAATATAAAATAGTGCCCCAGTGATCCGGTTTCATTTTTTTTCTTCATCTTTCTCATTTTGACCTCCAAAAAGGCATAAAATGAGCCATTACAAAATAGCATGCTTACTTTTTATTCTGTAATGGCTCTATATTGTACCTTTATTTAGCTAATAATTCTTGAACTGCTGCATCCACATTTGACAATGTTTCGTTTATGTCACTGGTACCCAGCAAGTAGTTCTGCATTTCTGTACCATAGTTTTCATGTGCACTTGCTGCAATTCCCCATTCATTCCAAGGACAATATACATTCCCTGCTGCTAAAGCAGTGGCAACACTTGTATAAGCTTCAGGTAATTCAAAATATGCTCCGTCAAGATAGGAGGAACCTCCCTGATTGTTTTCCCATAAGGCTTCCTGTCCTTCAACAGTAGAGATCGCTGCTAGAATTTTTAAAGCTGCCTCTTTGTTTGCAGATGATTGATTTACAGCAAATCCACAACCGGGACCACCAATTAACCAGCCTTCGCTTGTCTCTGTTCCATAGAAAGGCATCATATCGATCTGTAATTCCGGATTCTTTGCCATAATTGCATCGTAATCCCAAGGACCTGAACAGAACATTGCTGCGTCACCTGTAGCAAATTGTTCCAGTGCCTGATCATGATCAATACCAATCATGTCAGTTGTATAAATACCTTCTCCAATCATATCAGACCACTTTTCAATATAGGGATCCCATGTGCCTGCCATGGTAACTTTTCCATTTCTGTAGTCTTCTCCAAAGCTCTTTCCTGCATCTGTAGATAAATATTCAGCGGTAACAAATGCCATGGAATTCTTTAACATTGGTTCCCAAGATTTTAAACCTGCTGCCAAAGGTGTGATTCCAAGCTCCTGGAACTGCTTACATACTGCAATATACTCATCAAAAGTCTTTGGAAGTTCAATATTATTCTCAGCAAAAATTGCCTTGTTGTAATAAATACCTTCAAACCAGCTGATACCTGGTAATGCATATGTATTTCCCTCGTAGCTGTAAATGCTTGTACCTGCTGATGAATAGCTTGCTGCCAGATCATTAACCGGTTCCAAATAACCAAGTCTTGCATGCTTTAATGCTGATCCTGCTGATTCACAGATAATATCCGGACCTTCCCCTGCTGCCAGCTGAGTGTCAATAATGGTATCATAATTTGAATTATCAATAAACTGATATTCAATTGTAACATCCGGAACCTCTTTGGCTAAATAATCCAACAGACTCTGTACGGTATCCTCACTGTTCCAATAAGATAAACGAACAGTAACTTTCTCATTCGTTGTGCTTTCTGCCTGTGTAGCTTCTGCTGCTTCCGTTGTTTCAGTAGATGATGGAGTTGCTGCTTCCTTTTCAGTTGAACCACATCCACTCATAAGTCCTGCAACCATAGATGCTGCAAGAATCACACTAAAAATTTTCTTTCTCATAAATGATAACCCTCCTGTATTTGATAGTTTAATGATAACCTTGGTCAAATACAAAAAAAATGAAACATTTTTTAGAAAACTTTTACTTTTTTATGTTGTTTCATTTATATGATCAGAAATTTTTATGGTAAAACAGGTAAAGATATCATCTATTATCCTGACAGACATACCACAGCTGCCATCATAATATAACTCAATTCTTTCTACGATATTATGGATACCATATCCCTTTCCCTGTTTTTGCATCAACTTCTCAATTTCTTCAGATTCAATTAAAGGTCCATTGTTATATATATTAAAAATCAGATACCCTGGTTGTTTTATATACTCAATTATGATTTTCCCTCTTACTTCTTCTTTTACATAATCAATGCCATGTTTGATTGCATTTTCAACTACCGGCTGAAGAAGAAAATTGGGCATATTGCATTCCAGCCCTTCCTGAGCAAGTTTATAAACTACGTCAAATTTTCCGTCATGCATCTGTTTCTCAATTTCTACATATGCCTGAACATTTTCCAGTTCATTTTTAACCGTAGTAATCTGCTGCCCATTATTTAAAGATGTTCTGTAAAATTTAGCCACCAAACCTGTAATATTGGCAATATCCTGTTCTCCGTTTTTAATTGCTTTCCATTTTATTGAAGAAAGACAGTTATATAGAAAATGCGGATTGATCTGTGCCTGCAATGCCACAAGCTCTGATGCCTTCTTTTCTAATTCAATCTTGTAAACCCTGTTAATCATATCATTCAACCGAACCGTCATTTTTCCCAAGCTGTTAGACACAATACCTATCTCATCTGTGTCTGTTGTAAAAACAGGATTATCTAAGTCACCTTCAGCAATTCTTTCTGCCTGAATTTTTAAATTCATGATACGCGAACTAATTGCCATGGATATAATGCTAACCAAAATTACAACCAGCACACTGCAAATTGCAACAATCAGCAATGTTGAAGACAAAATGGAATAGGTTTGCTCCAAAATCATTTCTTTATCAATAAAATAGTAAATATTCCAATTCAGATTATCAATAAAAGCTGTCTTTAGCAGATATGTATTCGTGTCACACTCTCTAATGTCCGGATTAGCTGAAATTTCCCGCTCTATTTCATTTTGAACATCCTCGTTTTTTATTGGTCTGTTATAGATAAGCTGTCCTTGCTCATCCTTAACTATAATTCCATTATCCAGATAATTTAACGCATCAAATGGCTCTAATATATGATTTAAATAAAATTCCGTACGTAAAATACCGATCATTTTACTGGTTGTAGCAGTATCCATTATAGTTCTCGTTGCATATATTTTCTCATCTTCAACGCTCCATTTCGTGTTGAAGTAGGTTATATGCTCCTGATACCACTTTTCGTTCTCATATTCATGGGATGCGACCAGGAAAGAACCAATATTATCATTTACATAGGGTGTTATTATATGAATTTCTTTAATATTGGCATCACTGGTAATAAAATACCAGAAAACCGGTTCCACCGTTTTATTCAAACTCTGGGCAATCTCGCTACTGTTAAATGCATAATCCTCCAATGTCTCTCGAAACTCCAGATTATATGCAAGATATTTCATAAAATCATTTTCACGCCCGATTTTGGAATTCATTTCTGAAACAACACGTTCCAGGTTATTATCCATTGTTTTTTCTGTCTGTTCCACAAGATTGCCATTGGATATCCTAAAT
Source organism: uncultured Lachnospiraceae bacterium (assembly GCA_945868485.1). Lineage (GTDB taxonomy): Bacteria > Bacillota > Clostridia > Lachnospirales > Lachnospiraceae > Suilimivivens. Next base: position 13,057 of record CAMBLS010000026.1, read on the forward strand.
GAATAATAGCCTAAAATAATGATAGGTATTAAAACTAAAATCATGTAGCTTATAACAAGTTTTTTCCTAATAGAAGCTTTCTTTAAAAACCAATTATATATATTTTGCATATTCTATTGCTCCCGGTATTGTTTTGGCGTAATTCCATAATAATTTTTAAAAAGCTTATTAAAATATGATTGATTTTGGTATCCGCATGCTTTCCCAATATCCACAATCTTCATATTACTTTCATCCAGCATTTCTCTTGCTTTTTTCATTCTGTAATCAGTTAAGTACTTAACCAGATTACTCCCTGTCTCTTTCTTAAAAATAAAACTCACATATGCCGGGGTAAGACACACTATTTCAGCTATTTCCTCCAAACCTATATCACACATATATTTATTCTTAATTACATTTTTAACCTCAGCCACTGCCTGACTGACATCGGGCATATCATTATTTGTGGTTTCTATAATTTCATCTATTATTTTTGATAAGACCTCACCTACTTTTTCCAGATCATTGCTGTTCATAATCTCATTAGCTGTTTTTAAAATTATAGCCTCATTATAAATTCCATATGCCTGATAAATTGCTTTGGCAATGTCTACAATCAGATATTTTGCATAAAAAGCACTGGATGCCTTTTCATCGCTTAATCTTTTTAGATAAATCAACATCTGTTCTTTTACAGCTATCATATTTTTATCCTGAATGCTGCGAATGATACTTTCTTTTATCTGTAACTGCTCTTCAATGGCTCCCACATCTTTTGCAGAAGCCTTAGAAGCATAAATAATTCCTGAAAAGTAGCTAAAGGTATCTTTCATCAATGCATCCAGCTCTTGTAATTTCTCTGTTAGATGTTTTAAACCATAAAATTTAGTCCCTACAATTAATGAAAACATTTCGGTTCTGTTTTCTGTAAGATTTGAATATATTTTCCTAAATGAGTTTTCAATTTCATTATCATCTACATTTTCTATGCCATAAATCATAATATATGAGAGATTGGGATATAAATTAATCGTCTCATAATTTTGCTTTAAATTTCTTTTCAATATGCTGTCAAACTCTTCTTCAAATTGTTCAAAATAATTGTTTCTGGTTTCTACACTTATAAAACGTATATATTTATTATCTAAATTAATCTGATACTGCTCTTTTAATATGGCAGATATCTCATTAATGGAATCTTTGGAATTTACCAGACGATAAAGCCATAATTTCTTATCTGAGTTTCTAAGATTTTCTCTCTGTAATAACTGTAACTTTCTTTGTTCACAGGTTTCAATAGCCCTGCTCATCACTTCCTGAAACTCATCTATTTCAATTGGTTTCAGAAGATAATTAACTACATTGGCCTTAAATGCTTTTTTTGCATAATCAAATTCACTATATGCACTAAAGATTATAATGACAATATTGGGATTGAATAAGTATACTTCCTTTGCTAATTCTAACCCATCCATATATGGCATTTTTACATCTGTAAATAAAATATCAACATCATTATTATTTTGTATGTAATTTAAGGCTATTTTTCCATTTGCTGCCTCTTCAATATCTAACGGAAACTGAAATTCATTTATTAAAAAGCGTATTCCATCTCTTTCTGTTGACTCATCATCCACCAATAATATTTTCATATGCCCCTCCATTTCTTTTATATATAGTTTTTCACTTATATTGTATCGGAACAGCATTGTAAATGAAATAATATTATTTTTTGTTTTATATAAATATCTAATGAATAATCTACCTGTAAATAAATTTTAATTTACCCAATCGGATTTCATCTCCCGGCTCAATGGTTTCTGATGCATTTGGAGAAAGCCGCATACCATTTTTGAAAGTTCCATTTGTAGAATTTAAGTCTGTGATATAAAGCTCATTCCCTCTTCTGGAGAATTTTGCATGCATACGGCTGATACTTGCTTCATCAATAACCATGTCCACAGCCCCTGCAAGTTTACCTACAGTCATTGGAAGTCTGCTCAAATCAATATGACATTTATTCTTTTTATCCATACTGTAAAGCTTATTCTCACAGTGCTCAGTCCATGGGATAAATACTGTATTTCCTATATCTGCTGGTGATGCTTCTTCAACTTCATCGCAGGAATCAGAATAACAGTAAATTTGTAAATTTGCATCTCTTTCCAAATCTTTTTCCGATTCCTTTACTAATCTCGGATAAAAACACCATATTAAACTACCTAAAATCAGTCCCACTGTTAAACTTGATCCTAAGATGAGATAAATTTGTTCTTGATAGGACAATTCATAAAAAAGAATAACATAACTTAATACCCCTATTCCTAATAACCCTATACCCAAAAAAGGTAAAATTTTATATATTCTTTTTCTTCCATCATATTTTAAATCTGGTTCATTCTCCGGCTCTTCTTCATAAATCTGGGATTGCAGCTGCAATTCTTCACTCTGAAACTGGCATTTGGCTTCTTCTGCCTGTCTACCGTTTTCCACATCTTCCTGAAACCATCTTAATATCTCATCTAAAACAAATTGCTCTCGATGAACCAAGTCTGCAATCTTATATACAATCTCCACCGCTTCTAAATCATCATTGTCCACTCTGGCAATAAAAAAATCCATAAGCAGTGAAAAACCATCTTCTTCCGATTCAGGAAAATATAAAAATGCATATTCACCGGTTTCAATATTCTGAAAAATGTACTCCGGACATAGAACAATACAGTTTCCATCCAACAGATATTTCTGGAGTACATCATTTACCATCTTTAGCTGAATAAAAAAATTGCACAACTGCTCTCGATTTATGCTTTTGCTTTCATAAATACTGAAAATACTCTGCCTTGAAGTAATTTCATAATATAACAGAATATCCCCGTTAATATATCTTTCATGACATGAAAGTAATCCTTTAATCTTATTTTCCGTTACCATTTTCCACTGATATACATGGTCCAGAAGACAGCCATTATCCTTAATAATCAAATAGTTATGTCTACAATCTTTATGATACTTTGCCTCAAACATTCTGATTCTTCCTCCCCTCTCTAATCATTTCTACGGGATTTAATTTTTGCACCTTTTTCTCAATTACTTGCTTTGATGCTTTCTGTCTAGTCTGCACGATTACATATTCTTTATTGATTCTGCATTCTTCATCGCAGGAAGGATAGAAAGGATAAGATTTTCTCCTTATTACAAGTCGTTCCTGTATATAGTCCTCTGCCTGCCACTTATCGCTCTTTTCGGCTCCAAAAATTGCCTCTCCATAGTTATCCTCTCCCCAGGTAAATCTTGCTCCTCTCATTGCAAGAAGAAAATTGTTCTGAGAAATTGCACAACGACAATATAAGAATAAAGCAGCAGAAATAATCAACAAATAAAGAAATAATATGATTGGCATAATAAAAGTGGCTTCTATTGTAAAATAACCATTCCATTTTCTATGCATAAAACAACATTACCTCCAATCCAACTAACAAAAAGGGGACGAACGGAATTACCTCCCTCTTTGTCACGATCAAACATATGCTCCCGAAAATCCCTGATAATAAAATAGCAACACACAAAACACCTGTCGTAAACCACACATTTGTCCACAACCCTAATACCATCACTGTCATACCATCCCCATATCCAATCCCTTCTTTTGTTAAAATGGCCAACAGAATCATCATCCCACCGGGCACAAGGTTGATAATCATTTCCATCCAGAATAACTGATTTGTAAATGCTCTGTAAATCAATGCTAAAACCGTAAATACCAAAACCTTATAAACAGATACTTTCTTTTCTCTCACATCTTCTGCTGACAGCTCCGCCAAAAATAAAAGCTCTGCACAAAGCGCAACTCTTTCCACCAATCCCGCAAATATCTTCCCTTCTACTTTCTATTTACCCTGCACATTTACTACAGGGCCTGTATTCTGATGTCTCTCTCAATGGAATCATATAAACTGTCCGTTTAAGAGAAGAACAATCAGTCTGACTATGGTAACTGTATCCATCATGTGTAATATACGCAACGCCGCCAGATGACGGCTTACATCTTTCACAGGCATAATATTTTCCTCCTGACTGATTTCGCAGATTAGGGAGCTCTTCATATGTAACCTTATATACCTGAATTTTCAGGTAGCTACAGTCATACGACAGATGATATTTCGTTCCTGTCCGGGTCACATATACATAGACCTCTGAATGATTGCTGCTGCCTGATGATTCTTCTGCACAGTAGCCTGTCCATGAATGACTAACAAATCTATCATTTATCTCTACTTTGCCTATGGGAATCCACTCTATAAAGGGCTTAATCTGATAATTTACAACGTATTCAATTTGCCCATTTTTTTCATCTGATAAATCCTGAATCCTTATGCCATTTTCTTTCCCTCTGACACAAAGATAAGGGAACAGCTGTGTTTCCAGATATTTTCTTATGTCTTGTTCTATATTGATTTCCACTCCCTTTTCATACTTTACCTGATACTCTGAAAATGCCTTTTCATTTCCTGCCAGATATAACGCCTCCTGAACCTGACTCTGAAAACGTACAACCTCCAAACCAAGAAGAATTGTCATCATATAAAAGAGAAAAATGGGAAGAACCAGACTCCCCTCCAGAGCCATACCTGCCTTCGTTTTTCCGGAAGAAAGAAAAAATGCTCTCCTGATAAACGTTAATTTTTTAATGTGATATACATTGAGAGAAGGGATTCTTATCATTTGTTTGTTAATAGTTACTCTGCTCATCTGAAGAGCATTTTTCCTTTCTTCCGAATATAATTAGAAATATCCATATTTTCGTCTTAAAAAATAAGTAATACCAGGCCCTGCTTTTGCTTTAACTGTGACCTCATACCTTTCAATACACCAATCCAAAGCAAAATTCTCATTACCATCCTTGTAACGAATATCCATTTCCATAATATCCATAGCACGTAAATTTAAAGTTTTCTCTTCTGTAAGTAAAAGCATGCAGGCAAGATATTGCCCAAAATTGAGTCCATCTCTATCATCTGTCTTATAAATATTACCTTTCAGCACATGATCCACAGCCATCTGATGTTCCATTTTTCTTACAGGAATCTTTCCACCACTATAAATAGTCTTAATATCACCGATACTTTCCAGAAATGCACACGCGTATAAAATACTTTCGACCACTGGTTCCCTGAAAGCATCTTTCATCTGAACAGCCTGTAATTCCTCTGCTGCTGCAATAGCCTGTGTTCTTAAGTCCCCATCCGTTAAAGCGCGGGAAAGATTTTCCGCAAAGCGCCATTTCATTAATCTTTCTGCTACAAATATTGAATTTTCCAAATCCGAATCCTTTCCCATAACAAGATATTCCAACTGACACGTTAGAAGAGAACCTTCTTTCACATTTCCGAGATAACTCATCCGATTGAACAAATATGTAATAAAAGTCTCTGCTTCCTTTCTGTCTTTGCGTTCATATGCATTTGCATTTATTATCTGTCTGTGGGAAATATAATTTTCCAAAGAGATATGAGCCGGATTAATATCCTGTAGTTCTATCCCTGACAGATACAAAATATCACTCCTTAATAGTTCAAATACCCAATCTGCCGGATTATATAATGTAACTTCTTCACATATCCCTTTTTCATTTAATAACAAAGTAAGATAA
>CAMBLS010000027.1 GCA_945868485.1 uncultured Lachnospiraceae bacterium
CAGGAGACAATGGATGCTCTGATACAGGATATGCCAATGGTTGAAGACTCTGTCATGACTGTAATCACCAACGTACAAGGTATTAATGGTGCAGCAGCCATCTTCTATCCGGATCAAATGGATAAAATTGCAGAAAGATTAGGTGGAGATTATTTTATTCTCCCATCATCTGTGCATGAAACTTTGGTTGTCCCGGATGATGGAAAGATGTCATTCCTTGAGCTTCGCAGTATGGTGACAGAAATCAATGCAACACAGGTACGCCCATCGGAACGTCTTACGGATGAGGTATATCATTATGATTCCAAAGACAAAGTATTCGAAAAAGCAGCCACCTTTGATGCTCGCCAGAAGGCAAAAACAAAACAGCAGGAAAAGGATGTCTCCAATAAGGATCAGAATCTTGGAAATGCTGTGAAAACACCTAAGAAACATAAGAGTAACGATATGTCACTCTAATACTTGTGCCTCCGTTTGGGTTTGTCCAGACGGAGGTTCTTTTTTTGGAGGAAAACAATTCAGGAAAGAAAAGATACAATTACTTTTGATGATTTACAAGAAAAGATCAATGAAATGGAATCTGAAGAATTCATCATAGAAGTGCCACTTGGAGGTGATACGGATGGCAGAGAATAATACACCAAGGCTCCACGATGAAAAGAGGGAAAATGTACTGCCACAAGTAGCAATCCGAATGGTACAGGAAAGACCATTGATCAGCAACGAAAAGATGGATTCTCCAAAAGCAGCGATCCATGTCATGAGCGAGTTCCTAAGTCAAATGGACCGGGAACTTTTTTGTGTAGTAAATCTGCAAAGTGACATGAAACCAATCAATATGAATATCGTAAGCATGGGTGCTTTGAGTGAGTCATTGGTTCATCCAAGGGAAATGATGAAGTCAGCGATTTTATCTAATGCACATTCCTTTATGATGATCCATAATCATCCGTCAGGGAATCTGGTCCCTTCAAAAGAAGATATTGCCATGACAGATCGTATGCATCAGGTTGGAGAGCTTTTGGGAATTCAACTAGTGGATCACATCATAACCGGTAGAGGAAATGAGTATTATTCGTTTCATGAGAAAGATACAATTCCTATTTCTCGGAATCATTTTACGGGCGATATCGATCAACTGCAGATTGGAAATAAAGTAGCTGAGGAACAGACTGGATATTCAACAGAATCCAACCCGGTCAAAAATGACCGTGTTCAAACAACCGCCCTGCCGGTTCAGGGAAAAGATATGAATAGCATCATGCAGTCATTAGAGATGGGTGTGCAGAATTTCTTAGAAGGTGATCAGGAACGGTACAAGGAATTTCTTAAGGTCATGACAAAGTTCCACAATTACTCCGTAAACAATACACTTCTCATTGCCATGCAGAGACCAGATGCCACACTCTGTAATTCATATAAACGATGGCAGTCTCTTGGCAGGCAGGTAAAACGAGGGGAAAAAGGAATCACGATCATTGCTCCGGCACCCGTGAAAACAAAACAGACAAGAGAACGGAAGGACCAGTATCAGCAACCAGTGATTGGTGAAGATGGACATCCGGAACTGGAAGAGGTGGAGGTTGTTATCCCAAGATTCAGACCAACTACCGTATTTGCTTATGAACAAACAGAAGGAGAACCACTGCCCTTTCTTGTGCCAGAGGAGCTGACAGCCAGTGTCGAAAATTATGAAATATTCATGGAAGCAATCACCAGAGTATCCACAGTACCGATTCGATTCGATGAGATTACGAATGGGGCAAAGGGATATTACAGCAATGCGACAAAAGAAATTGTTATAAATAAAGGCATGAGCGAAAGCCAGACCATGAAAACTGCAATTCATGAGTGTGCTCACAGTCTTCTTCATGACAAAGACATTATGATGTCGAATCATGTCGAAAAAGACCGTATGACAAAAGAAATTGAAGCCGAAAGCTGTGCTTTTTGTGTTTGTGCTGCTTTCAATCTGGATACAGGTGATTATTCGTTTCCCTATATTTCCGGATGGAGTAAAGAGCATGACATGAAAGAGCTAAAAGGCTCTCTGGATTTGATTCGTAAAACATCTGGGGAATTCATTGATAAGGTAACACAGGAAATGCAGGCAATTATCGAAGAACGAACAAAGGCTGCGGAAGTACAGATGGAAGGAACGATTACCTTTTATGTAGCAGAATGTATGGAATTTCCGGTAATGGGTGAATTTCATGACGGATTATCTTTGGATGAGGCAATCAGGGTATATGAATCCATTCCATCCGACCGGATGCATGGGATAAAAGGTATCGGTTTTGATTTACAGGATGACAGTATCTATTCCGGACAATATGAACTGTTTAGCGGAGATAAAGTCTTGTATGATGCCATTGATTTAGTGGATCACTATAAAAAGAATCCAATCATTCAGGATGCCATGAAGAAATTGGAAACCTATGCAGCGGAGAAAAAGCAAAAGAATCAATCTGTTTCAAATATTCAGGAAAAGAGACAGGAGCAGGTGGCAGACAAACCACCTAAGAAGAAGGAGGCAATGTCACTATGAGAAAAATAGTATTCGAGATTGCTGAGTTGGAGCTCATTGCAATTTATGAGAGACCGACCAGAATTGAAACTATTCAATATATTTGGGAAGCAATGAAAATCATTCGCATTGAAGAAGAGGAAGATCTTGAGCTTGTTAAGCTGATGATCAGTGCTGTTTATAAGCTTGCTTTTATCAGTAATGAGATATTTCAAGAATTAAATGTAAGCTCCTATTTGCAAGATCAGGAGGATGATTCCCATGAAGCTTAATCAATATGCAGTCTACCGGGTGGATCAAACCTCATCCGGTAAGGATCTTTGGAGGTTGCCCTATGATATGGTCCAAAAGAAAAAACTGCAGATTCGTATAGAATTCTACCGGCAGCAGCGTATCGAAAAAGTATCTGCAGATGATACAGCAATGACCATTTGGAATCGCAGGAAAGATACGTTTGAGGTTAGCGATGTTCTGGTTCTCAATAAAGAAGGAGAACTGACCACTTATTACATCAGTGAGGATTATCTGACACCGATTGAAGGCTTTATTCGCATGAACAGCTCCGGTGCATTGATTTCTATGGATACTGTCGATTATCATTTGGAAAATCGCAAAGGAAGCTGGATGGCAACGGATTATATCATCATTGATGGCAAGCAGTTTTTCTTATTGGAGCATACCGAATATCGTGATAAGGTTCCGGCAGTTGTTTTAGATGCTTATGGAAAAATCATGGCAGAAAACGTGAGAAATGGTTTTGACGATGCTGTAAAGCAACAGATCCGGAATCAGATCCGACCACAAGAACAGACAAAGCCAACGCCACAGAAGCAACAGTTGCAACGGCTGGAAATCTGGCAGAAATATTATCAAAATGGCGAATGGCTTAGGCAGGCGGAATCCGGTGGAGAAGCTAACTATGATATGGTGGATGGTCGTGTGAATAATCTTCCAAAGCAGCCAGAAAAAACCAAAGCAAAGAAACGTAAGAAGAAAGAATCAGTAATCGGAAAGCTTCATAAAAAGCAGATTGAGATTGCGATTCGATCAGGAAAGCCAATCCCGAAATACTTGGAACAAAACAGAGAATTGAATAGACGTTAAGGTGAAGCCTTTCATTACCGTATCTGGTAGTGAAGGGCTTTTCTTTTTGAAAGGAGAAACAACATGAGTACAAAGCGAATTAAGAGTATAGAATCCAATATTTACCATAGACCAACTTGTAAATACATAGGCTTTATGAAGTCGGGGAACAGAGAAACCTTGCTTTGGGAAGATGTCAAGCATCGTGGCTATTGCGCCTGTAGATACTGCAATAACATGAGCTTTCTCTGCAGTACTGAAAAGAAAACCATTGAATGGAATAAAAATACTCGGAACATGGAGTTCAAATACATAAAAGGAATCTTGTATGTGAAGACAGATATGGGATGCTGGAAACTGGTCTATTCCAGAGGTATGGAACAGATTGCCTTGTATCATCGAAATTCCAGACAGACTCCGTTAGATTTCAAGCATCCGGAAATGGGAAGATACCATCAGCAAAAAGATCAGCTCTACTTTAGGAATATTGCCTTGGCACTAAATTATATTTATGATCACGACAAGTACAAGGCTGCTGTAAAACGTGGAGATAAAAGAATTGTGTATAAGAACAAGAAATATGAGAAACAGGCAAAGAAACGAGAACAACGAGCTGCCCCGCGAAGGGTAGATCGGTTGTTTGAGATGATTGAGAAAGAGCGAAAAGAAAAGGAAAATGTGGCTGTGGGATAATGGATAGCACCCTGGTGGTCGAAACCTGGTGGTCGAAATGGACTGTCAGGGTGCTTTTTTTATGCAAATTACTCTTTATTTAGTGTAAAAATGACGCAAAAACAGTATTTTCGAATAGGAATCCTTGATGTATCAGATTTTGAAAGATATAATAAAAACAGCAAATTAATTATATAGATACTTATTCGAGGTGATGATATGGAGTTGAGTTACAACAATCTTTGGAAAACGCTTATCGATAGAAAAATGAAGAAAGGCACATTATGCCAAGAAGCAGAAATAAGTACTAGTACAATGTCAAAAATGAAAAGAAACGAACCCGTTTCATTAGCTATAATTTTGAAGATATGCGAGGCATTGAATTGTAATATTGATGATGTAGTTACAATTGAGTCTTCTGAGCAGAGAGGTGCGTAATGGGAAACTGTAGATTTGTATATGAATTGAATAGATTAAGAAAGTCCTCAAGTGATTCTATAGATGGAATAGGTAAATTTGACGATTTTAAGAAATACATGCATGTTTCAAGAAGTGCTGAAGAAGACATAATTGAAATATTGCATAAGATAGAAACTTCTGGTAAGAAAAGTCTTGTTTTGCTATGCGGTAGTGCTGGTGATGTAAAATCACATCTTTTATCGTATTTAAAGAATGATTTAAGACTTCTGGATAACTATGTTGTATACAATGACGCAACTGAAAGTAGTGCACCTTCTAAAACTGCAATAGAAACATTATATGAAGCTTTGCAAGGATTCTCTGATGAAAACTTGGATCTGCCCGGTGATAATTTTATTTTGGCTATTAATCTCGGTGTTTTGAGTAATTTTGTTGAATCCTCTTATGGAGATTAATTCAAGCAATTACATGAGTACGTTATAAACAGTAATATTCTAACCAATCAATTAAATGAAAAAGGTTATGAAGAAAATAGTGCATTTCAGCATGTTAGTTTTTCAGATTATCATATGTATAATCTTACGGCACAGGGAATTAAACCGGAATACCTAGAAAAAATATTGGAAAAAATTTTTATCATGGATGAAGAGAATCCATTTTACATCGTTTACAATAATAATTGCCGGGGGTGTCCGCTTTCGGAGAAGTGTCCAGTTAAACATAATTTTGAATTTCTTGCTAACGAAAAAAATAGAAACTATGTTGCAAATGCCCTTGTTGAGGTAACAATAAAAGATAAGGAAATTCTTACTACACGTGAAATTTTGAACTACATTTATGATATTGTGGTTGCTCAAAGTTTCAATTACAAGAAAATGGCACGGTCATCAACAAACGAAGTATCATTTCTAAAAGAATATATTAGTGATACAACGTTATCATTGATGTATGAATATACGGACAAATCTTTGCTGTTAAATCAACTGCGAAAATATGATCCATTACTGGAACGTTCGGAGCAAGACGATGAGGATGCTATTTCCTATTATGTTTCGTCAGATGTATCAAAAGAGATAACAACCATTATAGGACAAGAATCTTACTCAAAAGTATTGTGTCAAACATCTGCTATCGAAAAAATTAATAGTGACAAAATCTTGAAGGCGCAGTTGTTTAATGTGTTAGAGCGATTGAAGAAAATTCAAGTTGGAAAGAAAGCTGATGATGCTTATTCCTCATTTTTAAGCACCTTATATTATTTTAATACAGGCACAACAAAAAAGTATGGTGAATTATATGGCCTTGTTGAAGAAGCAATTATTCAATGGTGCGGAAACGAAGATCGAGATAATATCTGTTTCGATGATTTACATGACGGAATTGCTTTGTATGAGCATATCGAATTTGAACCTTATTTAGATGATTCTACAAGTATTCAGAAGACTGATGAACTTCAACGATTCTTGCCGTTTATTTCTGTGAAATATGAAAATAAAAAAACAGGAGAAGTTATACCTCTGGATATAGATTATTCCCTGTATGAGTTGATCTATAAACTTGCTGCTGGATATATTCAAACCGCAGAAGACAGAAATAATCATGCTGATTTTATTAGCTTTATTCAAAAAATATTAAAAACAGGATCTGCAGATAAAGAAGTCTCTCTGGTAACAGATGATAATAGAAAAGCAATTATCGAGAAGACCAAATTTGGAGTCTATAAATTTAAGGTGGTGAGATGATGGAATATCAATTTGATTATGCAACATTTTGCAAAACATTCAATGTAAAAGATGATAAAGCAATCGACTCCTTGCGTCTTACACATACACAAGATATTAATTTTAAATTATTTCCATATAAGGCTAGTGGAAAGGCTCAAGCGCCGATTATTACAGAATTGGAAGAAGTTGTAAGTGATTTTTTTAGAAGATCATTGAAAATGGAAACAGAACCGGTAAAATACGATACTTTATGTGATGATATTATCTCTGATATGGATATTGCGGATGAAGATATTGATCTTTTCAAAGAAATGATACAATCCTTATTTTTTGAGGGCGATGACTTTGTAGCTAAAAACTTAGGTCTTTATCCATATCAAACAAAAGTAAACAACAAAAGTGCAGATAGACTTGCCGGATTCTTGCTCGATGTGTTTGGTGTGAATGGGAATGATTGTGACATTATAGAAGAAGCTATGAAAAAGCATCCTTATAATGTTGTTGAAAAAATGGTTGTAGATGCAATTCAATCTTCAAAAGCAGGGCTGACGGATAATGGCAAATCGTATTTTCCTATTATCATTGACGTTCAAGAAAAATTTAAGAAGGATTTTCATTTTATGTTAAATACAGGAATGACTTCATTGGATGATTTATCGAATCTTTTATCTATTTATTATTTTTATTATATGTCTCAAACATGCGTAACTCTTGATAATTTTGGATCGGGAAAAAGGAATTGTCCAGTACACTTGTATTATGCATTGGATTGGGAAAAAGTCAGCAAAAATAGAAAGTGTTGTGTAGAAGGTTGGGAAAGAATTCAGGCAAATGCTAATCATATGTTTAGTCACGCGCTAACATTAGAAATACTTAATCAACACGCTCTCCCAGGTGTAATGTTGGATTATATTGCATTGCAAGAATATGTTACTGAACATCCAGATCAAGATGAAGTTATTGCCTCGGAAATTGAAAAAGCCGAGAAGGCATACACATTTTGCGTTGGAGATTATAAAAAGTTTGAGCAGATTCCGTATTCTTCAGGAGGAACAAAAACGGATATTGCTATCCGTCATCTGTATAGGTGCGTGGAAGAACAATTTTTAAATACAGATAGAAAAAGAGCAAACCAGTTCTATAATGAAAAATTTACTGAGTTTTGTAAAACAAGGTGGGTAAAAAACAGAAGAAAATCGGGCTTGGTTTTGAATCTAACAGAAAGAGATATTATATTTTTGACGAAAATCTCTATTAAGGACAAAGATAAAATACGTCTAATTGATTTATATAAAGAGTATGAATATAGAGGTATTTTTCTTGATAATACATCAAAAGATTTTTTGCAGGAGTTTTTTACCAAACTGAACCTTATTGACAAAAAAAGTGATAGTGGAGATGCACAGTATGTTAAAAGAATTTTATGATTTTATTGCAAAGAGAATAAACCGCTATTTCTTAGAACTATCAGCAGAAGGAGCATTGCAAAGAGGAGAAAGCTTTTGCTTAAAATTAGATGACACTGAAACTGTTCAAGCTGTATCCGATGCAATAAAAGAATTAGCAACAAAAGAAAATAATTGTGGAGAATATGAATATCAATGTATGGATGGTTCCATGTACAGGACTTTCACCTTACAAGTTATTGATAACGAAATAATAATAGCAGCACAAATCAATGGTATGACGGAGGACTTTCTCTGTGCAACATTGAGAAATGCAGCCAATGTTGCTGGAAAGCCGCTTTTGATGATTTCATCAAATCTAATTGATAGTGCTAAAAGTGGATCCATTGATATGGCTGCAAATGGTATGCCGTTTTATGCTGATAATTTAATGACAGAGATAAGAAAAATGGCTGAGGAAAGCACTCAGTTGTCAATTCTCGAAAAAAGAATTCTAGATTTTGAATTGAAAAGAAGAGACAATGATGTTTTTAGTGACAAGGCTTCATTGTACGAGTACCGAGATCTTCTCTCCATTATGAGTAGCGGAAGTATTAAAGAAGAGAATTATCCTGGTTTTAGATTGTTCCCTGTAGATGGAAAAAAAGACTATCAGAATGAAGGAAAGGCTCAAATTGATAAAAAGATTAAAGAAAATCATGATCTTTTCGAAAAGATAGATCGAAGCATTCGATTTGGAAACGTAGAAGCTGATTTGGCAGAAGAATTTGAAGAAGGATTTTTGATTCGCATTGAAAAAAGTCGTAAAGATGATCCTGAACATTGGAGTATGCTTTTTACATATGCAGAAATGTTAGCTGCTAGGGAAAAGAAACAGGCGAAGAAAGATAATCCTCTTAATATCGATTTAAAAGATATTTCTATTTACGGAAATATGCCACTGAATGTTCTACCAATAGACGAAAAGGTTCTTATCAGAAACGAAGGTTCCATGAAAACTAAGAAAAGAACTAGAAGTATTATGGTTTTCAATGCAGAGAAATATCCGGAAATACATATGCGACTGGAGTGTAATGCTCGTGTTTTGAATAACGATATTTCTGCAGATGATGCTTCATATGTTCGTGATGGTAAAAGCCTGATCTTCTGCTTTGAAAGAGACGGGGTTTCATTTCATAAGATAGAAGTTAATGATGCTGTAAATAATATTACATATGTATTTAAATTGTGTATTATTGATGTTTCATTTGAATACTTAAGTAGTATAAAACGAAATTTCGTTATCGACTACAAAAAGACAAAGAAGAACTGTAAGGTAAAATTAGTTGGCATAGGGACAGACCTTGTTTTTAATTCTAATGGTGCGACTAATGTTTCAGAAAAATTGAATGATAATACGGAGTATAAATGTAAGTATGATGAACGCTTACATTTATATACAACAGAGGAAGAACTGTCTGATTTCGGTAGCGGAATTTATATAGAAATTAACTTTTCGGGTATTGTGCTTCCACTTATACTCTTCCCTGATGAGGTGAAAAGTGTTGAAATGATCGGACGTAAAATTCTTCGAGAAAAGTTTTCTATGGAGAAGAGCTTTGAGATTGAGGAAGATGGAGATCATTTTTATAGAGGCTCCCAAGAATATCATGCTAAGACAAATTTACTAAAGGAATTACGAATTGAGAAAAAGATTATTAATGAAAGAATTCTATATGGTAAATGCAAACATATACATGGGACGGATGATTTAGAAATCGACGCTAAAGAATTAGCATTGCCTTTAACCTTAAAACAGGCCTATTATGATTTACTTCAAGCATATAAAAAATGTAATACAATTCCTACTTTAGCGTATTTATCTGGAGAGTTAAAAGATGCTGCAGAAAACTATTTAAAGGAATTTAATTTGTTATATGCAACGCTTAAAGAAGGTAGTAACTTAAGTCCAGAACAAGAAAATGGACTGTTGTTGGGAACTCTGTTCGTTGGAAGAAATGATGAAGAATTATTGTTTACCCCATTCCATCCTCTAAACATTGCCTACCAACTTCAATTATGTGAAGAAACAAAATTTGAGAATGCTAGTGATATTGTGATTGACCGTCTTAATTCCATTTATCTGTTGCCATATACAAAACATAATAAGAAAATCTATAAGGTATCAGACCAAATGTTCTCTATGGAATGGAAATATTATGCGCCAGTAGAGAACAGAAAATATCGTGGTAGCAGACGGTACGTTCCAAAATTGATTGAAGAAAAAATCACCGAGTTTGTCTCCCACTTTAAATATATTTTCTCGGATATCAATAACAAAACAATACGAGTTAATCTTATTAATATGGGAGACTGTAGTGATGTTTTTAATGGTATAGCGCAATATTATATTCATGCTATTGGGAAAACACCAGATGTTGATCAGCTTATGAAATTTGAGTTGCATATCTACTCTGATGGTAAAAAGACAAATGTATTTGAGAATATTAAAGAATATTCTCGTTTAAAGAGCTATTTAACAGCGGCAAAACTCTCTTTTGCAAATGGTGTGGCGATGAATAGCTTGGAGGGGGTTCTATCTAAAAATATTGAGTGTTACTTCCACAAGGATACTGGAAAGCAATATGAATATGCCCATATATCATTTTATGAAATGGAGTCAGAAATCACATCAGAGTCCGCTACAATGGATCAAATTGAAACAGGTATTTCCTTAGGTGGTATTGTCTCAGGGGTTCCTTCTAGCAAATACGGACAAAAGTATAGAACTGGTTTTGGTACAAAATACGCAAGTAAAACACCCGTAATAGAGCTTGCTACAAAATACAATTCACTTGTTCAGGTAGGAAACACTGGTAACCCATATCATTCAGGAACAAGTATTTCAACCCAGATTGATAAATTGGCTGAAGATAAAATGGAGGGTATTTATAATGCATCCAATTGGGTTGTTTTTGTTGATCCAAAGGTAGATCTCGATTTCTTTAGTGAAAAAGAAGCCAATAGTGATTTGTTGATTATCCATTATAGTGATCAATATACCTCAAGTAGTGGTTATGATGCCATCACTGTAACTCATAAGTCGAAGCAATATTCTAAGGTAATTCAAGAATATCTTAAAGAAAAAGGGGTATCAGCAGAATTAGAAGACGTTGCTAAAATTATTAATTTGTTTAATGCAATTAATGGTGATTGGCTGCTACGTTTAGTGTCTTCAAAAAAAATGATTGGAGCAAACAAGGAATCAACATTCTCTCGTGAAAAAATAAGTATCGTTGCTGCAATTAAGTTTATGCTTGCTTTTTTAAGACATCCTGATATCGTTTGGGTACCTATTTCACTGGAAGAAATGCTTCGTGTATCAGGAGGTGCGGGATTGTCTAGTGCCGATGGAATATTATCTTACAAAAACCTTGGATTTGAAAAGGGACCGACCAGTGATGACTTACTATTTATTGGCTTAAATCATGTAACGGATCAAATCAAAATTTACTTGTATCCTACAGAAGTAAAAACTGGGATAAACGCCAATGATGTTATAAAGAAAGCATTCCAACAGGTTTCCGCAACGGCAACAGGTTTGCAGGAGGCAATGAATCCTGAAGATGATATCGCTAGTACTATCATGTATAAAGTGAATAGAAATTTTTTGATGCAACTTTTAGTTACAAGTTGTAAAAAAATGAAAGTTTATCATGTTGATGATTCACAGAATTGGGATTTGATTTTAGATAAATACAGATCTGCAATTTTGAATGAGGATTATATTATTTCCACCGACATTCAAGAAATACTCGGACGTGGTTCGGTCTTATCCTTCAGACAATCATTGACTTCAAGAAAGACATCTTTTAAAGAAGATACAATTAACTTTATCGAAATGCCTGAAAAGGATGAGTTTGATCTTATTTTGAGTAGCGTTGATGAAATTCATGAGGATATTCAAAATACCCGAAATAATGATCTTTTATTATTCGAGGAGTGTAAAGTTGAGAATCTAACAGGCGATATTACTGGAATAACTTCTACGGAGTTGGGAGAATCATCTTCTGAAGGAATTAAAGATAATCCGGCTGAAGATGAAAAGGATAATCATCAAGACACTTCTTCGAAAAATAAGCAGGATGATGAGGAACAAGCTCACGAAAATAAGGAAAATGAAGATGTACCAGAATCAAAGTCTGAGGGTATGAAAGTTCTGTTTGGACTCAACCAGCAGGATGGTTCAGATGTGATTTGGGAGCCAAATAATACGGATATATTATTCCATACAAATACAGGTATCATTGGAACCATGGGAACTGGAAAAACTCAGTTCACAAAGTCCTTAATTACTCAGTTGTATCTGGAACGCGAGAAAAATATTGGAGAAGAAAACCTGGGAATACTGATCTTCGATTATAAGGGAGACTACAATGAGAGTAAACAAGATTTTGTAGATGCAACAAATGCAACAATTCTTAAGCCGTATCAATTACCATTTAATCCATTGGCATTGATAAAATCAAAAGTATTTAAGCCTTTGCTTCCGATTCATACTGCAAATGCGTTTAAAGATACTATTTCAAAGGTTTATGGATTAGGGCCAAAGCAACAAGATACTTTATTCCAGTGTATTATCGAAACTTACGGTGTATGTGGAATAAGAGCTGCAGATCCTTCTAGTTGGGACAATGAGGCTCCAACATTTGAGCAAGTATATCAGCGATATGCAAATGATGAGGAAATTAAGAAGAATGATTCACTTGCAGCTGCTATGAATAAATTGCATCAATTCCAAGTGTTTGAAAACAATCCTAGTCAAACAAAATCATTATTCGAATTGTTAAATGGAGTAGTTGTAATTGATTTATCAGGCTACGATTCAGATATACAAAGCTTAATTGTTGCTATTACTCTTGATTTATTTTATGTTCAGATGCAAGCTACTGGCTCAAGTAAGTTAGAGGGAAAATATAGACAGTTGACAAAACTTA
Organism: uncultured Lachnospiraceae bacterium; assembly: GCA_945868485.1. Classification (GTDB taxonomy): domain Bacteria; phylum Bacillota; class Clostridia; order Lachnospirales; family Lachnospiraceae; genus Suilimivivens. The sequence goes on from CAMBLS010000027.1 coordinate 12,809, forward strand.
TCTTGGTTGACGAGGCTGACAATTTCATGTCTGAAGGATTTCCTTCGTTAAAGAAAATATTAAAAGAAGGTCGAGAATTTGGTGTTGGTACAATCCTATCTACTCAGTTCCTAAAGCACTTTGGATCCGGCGATGATGATTATGCCAAATATATATTAACGTGGATTGTACATAATGTTGCCGATCTTAAAACCAGTGATGTGGACTTTGTTTTCAAAACAGATAGTAAAAGTGTAGAAAGTCAAAGGCTATTTAGTGATATTAAGAAATTAGAAAAACATCACAGTATTGTTAAAATCAGTTCTGAAAAACCAAAATATATCAAAGATCTTGCATTTTGGGAATTGTATAAACAGCTGAAATCAAATTGACGCAAAAAGATCAAAGTGATATACTTAAGTAGTATACTTAAGTATATCACTTTTTCGTGGAGGTCAAGATGGATTTTGCATATAAATTTCCTGTGGTGAGGGGAATCCAAGCAGGACGAGAATATTACATTGCTATGATTCCTATGCGAATGCTAGGAAGGCTGTTTCCGAATGAGGACGAATATGTTTTACCGGAATATCGTGCACAGAGAAAGCTGAATGAAAGTCGAATACCCGTGATTAGTAAATATATCACTGAAAACAGAGACTCATATGTATTTTCTGCCTTGGCTGCTTCTATTGATGGTGATTTCAAATTTTTATCAAGTAATGACGGTTCTGATATTGGAATATTGGAAGTATCAATGGATGCAAGATTTTTAATAAATGATGGACAACATAGAAAAGCGGCTATTCTTGATGCTCTTAACGAAGAGCCTGATTTAGGGAATGAGACAATTTCTGTTGTTTTGTATGAAGATAGGGGATTATCACGTAGTCAACAAATATTTACCGACTTAAACAAACATGCTGTGAAGACATCTAATTCGATAGCAGAATTGTACGATTCACGGGATGATATTGCAGTGATTACGAGGAATGTTGTTTCAGACGTTCCTTTTTTAAATGAATACACAGACAAAGAAAAAGATAATTTAGGAAAGTACTCTTCAAATCTATTTACATTAAATACCTTTTATAGCTCTATCAAAAGAACGATAAAAGGTAAAGAACCCAATGATGAGATACAGGTTTTTCTAAGTAAATATTGGAATTGTGTTTCATCCAATATTGTCCATTGGAATGAGTTGAACAAGAAAGAAATCTCGAAAGTGGATTTACGAGAAAACTACATTGTCACTCAGGGTGTTGTTATTCAAGCTTTGGGGCAAGTTGGCTCATATTTTCTTAATAGTCCTGAAGCAGATATGTATGAAATACTAAAAAAACTAAAAAAAATCGACTGGAGAAGAAGTGCGTCTATTTGGAAACATAGAGTTATAAGAGCAGATGGAAAAATATTAACGAGCAATAAAGCAATTCTTCTCTCATCTAATCAAATAAAAAAAGAACTTGGTATCCCACTTCTGCCAGACGAAGAACTGAAAGAGAAGAGATATCTCGAAAGTTTAAATGTTTAGGAGAAAAATATTATGGCAGATAATAATATGACTTGTGAATTGAATAGAAAGAGTCCGACTATTACCAAGGATACCATTGAAGGTTTAAAAGATACGATTAGAAATCTGTATTTGGCTGACGATATTCCATGGGTTATAGGTTATTCTGGCGGAAAAGATAGTACTGCTGCATTACAGCTTGTATGGCTAGCAATCGAGGAATTACCTGCAGAACACTTAAAAAATGCGAAGAAGATACATGTTATAAATACAGATACTATGGTAGAATCTCCTGTAATTTCAAAGTGGGTTAAGGATTCTCTTGAGATTATGGATATACGTTCAGAACAATCTGGTCTCCCATTTGTAACGCATAGATTAACTCCAGATACGGATAATACTTTTTGGGTAAATCTTTTGGGAAGAGGATACCCATTTCCAAGAAAAAAATTACGTTGGTGTACAGATCGTTTAAAAATACAACCTGTTAACAAATTTGTTAAAGAACAGATAGCCGAACACGGAGAAATCATATTAGTTATTGGTACTCGTAAAGCAGAAAGTGCTCGAAGAGCAAAGACAATGACATATTATGAGAAAAAACGAGTAAGAGAGTTACTGAGTCCGAGTTCAACAATGGCAAATGAATTGGTATTCTCACCGCTGGAAGATTGGACAGATGATGATGTGTGGATCTTTCTTATGCAGTATAGAAATCCTTGGGGTTATTCTAATACTGATCTTTTGACACTATACAGAGGTGCAACGGCCGATAATGAATGTCCGTTAATGGTCGAGAAAGGACTTCCTAGTTGTGGAAAAAGCCGTTTTGGATGTTGGGTTTGTACAATGGTAGAAAAAGATAAATCCATGGAGGCAATGATTGCTAATGATGATGAAAAAGCATGGATGACACCATTGTTAGAGTTTAGAAATCACTTTGGAGATGAGGCTAATGACAGAGAGAGAAGAAGTTTTAGAAAAATGCAAGGTCATCTCCAAGGGACATATAAACAATTACATCATGGTCCTTATCTGAAGTATTGGCGTGAAAAATGGCTTGAGGAATTATTAGAAATTCAAAAAGACATAAATGAAAATGGACCAGAAGAATTTGCAGATTTAGAACTGATAACTATCCCCGAACTTAGATGTATTCGAAGAATATGGGTGTTTGACAAACATGAATTCGAAGATTCATTACCTAGAATTTATGAGAAAGTTACTGGTAACAAATTTGATGATCCAGAATGGGTAGGTTCAGAGGCTTTTCGGAAAGAAGAATGGGACATCTTAGAAGAAGTCGTAAATGAAGTTGTAAATGATCTCTATCCTGGAGAAGAGATGGCTTTTGAAATGGCTTATAGTTTGATTGATATTGAAAATCAGGCTACAAGCTTAAACAAACGAAAAGGGATTACCGAATCCTTAGAAAACTGTATTCGTAAAACATTTTATAAAAATGAAGAGGATGCAACTCAATATTATATGGATCGTGTAATTCGAAAGAAAGATTTGGGTGGAAAGTATAACCCATTAGCATTAGATGGTCGATACGATTATCTAAATGAAGAAAATGAAGATGAAGACGAGGACTCTATAGAATGATTTTAAAAAAATTGATTATGCATAATTTTGGTGTATATGCATCAACCAATCAATTTGAATTTAACGGCACAAATCCGGTAGTGCTTATAGGCGGAATGAACGGTAGGGGTAAGACAACTTTTCTTGAAGCCGTTCTTTTGGGCTTATATGGTTCAAATTCTTTTGCATATAGAGAAAGTAAATATAAAACGTATGGTCAATATTTAAAATCATACGTTAACAAGGCTGACGGAACTAAGAACACATATGTGGAATTAGAATTCTCTCTTGATGGTTCTGACGAAGAAATATATTTGGTCCATCGAGAATGGGACGGGAATACACAACGTGTCAGAGAAAAAATATGGGTAAAAAAGAACGGTGAAGATAATTCGTTTTTAACTGAAAACTGGCCGATGTTCGTAGAAAATATTTTACCTAGTGCTCTATCAAACTTTTTCTTCTTTGATGGTGAAAAGATTGCCGAATTAGCAGTGGAAAATACAAATGACCAAATGAAAGAGTCTATAAAAGCACTGTTGGGAATATCTATACTGGATCAATTGAACAATGATATTGGTAGAATTATTTCACGTTTGAGCTCTGCATCGAACGAAGATCAAGATCTCCAGTACTTGGAGCAATTAAGAAAAAAAAGAGATCTTGCAGATAATGATTTAAAAGATATTGATGATGAAATTCAACGATCACATGAAAAAATACAGGATTTGAATATTGAATTAGAAAAAAAGAATTCTGAATATGCAATAAAAGGAGGGGATATCGTAGAACAACGTCATGATCTTATGAAACAAAGAGCTCACCAATTAGCTTTGCTCGATCGCTATGAGGATGATTTCTTAGAGCAGGTAGCTGGTGCAATGCCATTTATGCTTGTTAAAGATCTTCTTTCTGATATTGAGGAACAGGGTCGTTTGGAACAAGCATACAAAACATCTGTCATGGCTACAAAAAAGGTCCAAAATCTTTATGCCGATTTTGTTAGTAAACATCCAGATACAAAAGACGCATTAAATAAATTTGTTGAGTTTGTTCAAGAGGATAATGAATCTCAGAAAAAAGAAGAATTGTATGGTCTTACAGATAATACTTTATTTCAGCTAAATAGATTAAATACATATGAATTGGATCAATGTGCAAGACATGTAGAGACTCAGTTGAATCGCAGAGATGAAAGCAAGCGTAAAATAGATGAAATAGATAACTATCTTTCCGTTGACATTGATGAGAAAGCTTTAAATAGGATATTCAAACGAATTAAGGAATTAGAAAAAGAAATAATGACTGAAGAAGTGAATCTCTCTTCCTTACAACAAAAGCGTACTACATTGCATGGTGCTGCGATGTTTGCAGAATCAGAATTTAGTAAAGCAGCGGAACAAGTATTATCATCACTTGAATCAGACGATGATAATAAAAGAACCGTAAAATATGCACACATGGCAATAGAGATAATTAAGCGATATCGAATCAGACTTCAGCAAAGAAAGACTGATATCTTAGCAAAAACAATGACCGATTGTTATAGAAAACTTGCATACAAAAAACATTTGATTGAGGAAATACAAATGGATCCAGTAACGCTGGATATTCACTATCTTAATGGAGTAGGTGAGGAAGTCGAAAAGAAAAAACTATCTGCAGGAGAGAAGCAGCTTACGGTTATCTCTTTGCTGTGGGCCTTGGCAATCTGTTCCAAGAAAAAACTTCCTGTGATTATAGATACTCCATTATCACGATTGGATTCCATCCACAGAGAAGCTTTGATA
>CAMBLS010000028.1 GCA_945868485.1 uncultured Lachnospiraceae bacterium
AATCATATAGGGGGAAGAAGGATCACCAAAGATCCCACCCCTATTGAAGTAGAGATGCGGGTTTATGAGATGGACGTAAATAAAGCATTGATTGAGACCGCAGACAGGGAGGGAAAGACTATTGATGTTTCTTAAACAGCTTTATTTGGGAGTGACTGGGTTGAGCTTCGGATTGCTGGCATCCGCAGGAGTATTTACTGTTCTGGTATCCGTAGGTTTAATCCCAAGATTTGCAGGAAAAATGCATGTGGCAAGAAAAGTATTTGCATTGGAGGAGGCTGTAGTTATGGGCACCATCTGCGGAGGCTTTGCAAGTGTGTTTTCTGAGTATGCAGATATTGGAAGCATGGTTTTAGCCGGACAGATTTTTGGCACAAATACGGTAGTGGTGTGGAAATGGGTTGGAAACCTATTCCTTAGCCTGTTCGGATTTTTTGCTGGAATATTTGTGGGCTGCCTGGCGCTCGCCATTGCGGAAATGCTGAATTCAATTCCTATTTTCTCTAGACGAATTGGGTTTCGACATGGTCTGGGGATAGCAATTATTGCTACAGCCATTGGGAAGTTGATTGGTAGTCTGGTTTACTTTGCTCAGGGGATTTTTACCACAGGACTCTGAGCGTGTAAAGTTTGCTTTGAGTGGAGTAGAAAGCTGCCGCCTAAATGTCCTGCCAGCGCCTTTTGACAGTCTTTCGATGGATTTGTAGAAACAGTCGCGCAAATACCTTTCAGCTGCCCTTTTGGAAAACTTGAAGCCAATAGCGTGTAAAGATGCGACAAGCCTTTTAAAAAATTTTGTGAAAAATCAAGAAATCCATTTTAGAAGATGTACAGCTCGATTTAAGTGTTTGAGCGTTAGCGAGTTTTTAAATCGGGCTGTTTATAGCATCTCTAAAATGGATTTCTTAGATTTTGCCGAAATTTTTTATAGGCTTTAGCACTTTACACGCTATGGCTTCTTCAAACAATCCATTCAGGCGGCGACCTTTCCGCTACCATTCAGATAATCTGTCACGGTTTGCCTGATTATCTCAACGAGGTACTGTTGTTTAAAAGCAGTGTAGAATAGAGGAACAGAACATCCTGATCCTTAAAAGAAACAAACTGGTTGATGGCAGAGCTCTGCATATAGCGGATATCTATTAATGTAATCTTTGCATAATCTGATGCCAGAAGCGGTGCCAGACTGCTTGCGAAGGAGTCCCGAAAAACAACCAGCTCTTTCGTGGTGGCAGCATTGGGATTTTCAATGGTCAGCAGTGCTTCAGAGCCGGATAAGAACATTTCGTAGGCATCCTTTCCGTATGCCTTTTCCATGTCATAAAGAGGTTTTCTTATGGGTTTGCCGCTACTGTAGCTGGTCACAATATATTGCGACATGGCATCACTGGTAAGGTAGTAAAGGGTATCTGCCGATAGAGGCAGGGCAGAGTGACCATAATACACGCCATAAAAGGGAGTGGCAAGTGTGTTGACAGTATATTCTTGTGAAATGACAGGACTGACAGGTGACTGTGCATTCACAATGGAATTTGTGACATTACTGTCATTTGAATTATCCATGTTGGAGATAGATTGATTCATGGGATTCATGGCAAGGAGTAAAGCCTCAGCCACATCTAATATACATTCCTGACGCCAGTGAGTGTCGGTTTTATAATAATCTTCAATAGACAGATAAGGAAGAAGATCAATATATTCCATATAAGGGACAGCATCCCTCATGGTGCTGATCAGATAGTCATAGTCCATGGACAGGTAACCATTTGGTGCAGCCAGAAAATAATTTTTATCCGGTACAATGGAAAAATAAAGCTTTGCATCGGTATCCTTTAAATAGGTTTCATAAATATCAGAAAATTTGTCTGATGCATTAAGAAGCATTTCTTCATTGAGTGGGTATTCCAGCTGGGAAGCATAGCCCTTCGCTAGATAAATACCATTACAGTCAGCCTGATGGAAGATATAGAATGAGGTCATTGCCTTTAGTGTGCGGAAAGAATCTCTCAATGGAAACTGATCCAGGGTGTAGGTTTCAAATTCCTTCATAAATTCACCGGATAAAAAGCTGTTTACGGAGAACTTGGGAAACTGCGCTAATTTGCGGCGTTCTGTCATGGAGTATGCGTCCGGCTGCCTAAACAGGCAGGTAAGAAAAGTGACAAAAAGAAGCAATGCCATGATAAAGAGGATGATTCTATTTTTAGGATGCAGTTTCATACATAAACTCCTTTCAAGCGTTAAAAGCGGAAATACAGGAAGGGGTTAAAGGAACCGTCCACCAGATAAGCGGTGTTTACAAGCAGTAAGGCAACAAGAAGGACAGGTTCTGCAATTTTGGTAAGCAAAGCTCCGTACTTCCGGTTGTTGAGGGAAGCAACCAGTTTGGAAAAGAGGGGCGTGGCCGCCAGAGCAGAGATGATTAAGGTCACGCTATAGCTCCTTAAATAATACCAAAATTCTGCGGAAAACAAGGGGTAACCCTTCAGGCCAAACATAGCGCCAAGGTCAGTTGCTGCTTCTTTCAGATCGGCAGCATTAAAAAGGACAAATCCAAGAGTCACAAAAAGCATCACATAAATGTGACTTCCAATTTTGGATCGTTCCAGAAGCCGATAAAGTCCCTGTTTTTCGATCACCAGTAAAAGCCCATAAAGCAATCCCCACAATATAAAGTTCCAGGAGGCACCATGCCAGAGCCCTGTGGCAAACCATACAAGAAAAATGTTGAAAAGCCATTTGGAGCTGCTGACTCTGTTTCCGCCAAGGGGAATGTAAAGGTAATCCCGAAACCAGCTTCCCAGAGAAATATGCCACCGACGCCAGAACTGAGTGATGCTGGAAGATATATAGGGGTAGTTGAAATTTTCGGGAAAGTCAAATCCCAGCATTTTTCCCAGCCCGATAGCCATATCGCTGTAGCCGGAAAAATCAAAATATATATGTAGGGTAAAGGAAACTGCATAAAGCCAGAAAAAGAGGATAGATAGATCTTTGGATGCTTTAAAAATTTCACAAAGTTCACCTAAAGAGTTGGCAAGTAAAACTTTTTTTGAAAGCCCCAATACAAATCGACGTATGCCAAGTGCCAGCTTATCAATGGAATAAACTCTTTTGGTAAGTTGAGGCTCAATATCAGCATAGCGGACAATGGGACCTGCAATCAATTGAGGAAAAGATGCAATATAGGTGGCAAGGAGAATAAAATTTTTCTGTGCCTTTACCCGTCCCCTGTATACATCGATGGTATAACTTAGAAGCTGAAAGGTATAAAAACTGATGCCAACAGGGAGGGCAATCCTAAGCAGCGGAATGCCAAGCCCTGTCAGCCTGTTAAAGTTTAAAATAAAAAAATCTGCATATTTAAAGTATCCCAGCATTCCCAGACTGGTACACAGAGACAGCCCAAGAAAGAGTTTGTCCCACTTCCTTTGATGAAAAGCTTCTATTAATATGCCGAAAATATAACCAAGCAGGATGTTCAGTATCATAATCAACACAAAACGAGGCTCTCCAAATGCGTAAAACGCGAGGCTGGAAATCAGAATAACTGTATTTTTCAGTTTATAAGGTGCAAGATAATAAAGAAGCAGCACCACAGGTAGAAAATAGTATAAAAAGGGGATACTTGAAAACAGCAGAAAAATCACCTCTATTCTTCTAAACTGGCAGGACACATCAGGAAGAAAACAGTATTGCCGGAGGATTCCACCACCAGCTCATCTGCTTCGGTGCAGATATTCCAGCGAAGGTCAGCGTTACTTTTCAGTAATTCCTTAAAGGCTTCTACATCAGCGCCCTCTTCCAACTGAAAGATATAGCCCATAAACGGAATGGTTCCAATCATTGGGGCAAAGCTGATTCCCTCTTTAAAGCCAGTAATTTCCGTGTTCCCAAATCCGGCCAGCAATCCGGGTTCAATAGGCATGGTTGCTCCGGAAAAAAGAATGCTGGGATGCTTGATGAGTGCATCGGCAATGGAAGTAATATCCTTATTCTCATCAGAAGCCATAAGGGTATTAAATTCATTTAACAGTGTCTGTCCGAGGGTTTTTCCAGTGCTTTCGGCAGAATTTTCTGTCTCGTTTTCGGTGAGTTCCTTTTCAGGGGCTGCTTCAGTGACTTCCTCCGCTGGCATTGCTTCCGTGATTTCTTCTTCGGGTATTGCCTCCGTATTTTTATTTGCACCGCAGCCAACTGCTATGAGCAGCATGGATAATGCAAGAATCAGTGATAAAAATTTTTTCATAATGAAACCTCCTTTATTCATCAAGTATACCTAAATGAAAGGTAATTATAACAAGTTTTAACAGATGTTTCAATTAACTGATTGAAAAATAAAGGAAAGCCGATTAAAATAGATTAAGTAGCCAGAATTGCGGGAGCAGAAAGAGGCATAGAAGCAGATATGAGAACGATGGAATTTAAAATGGAACGTCCCGGACTTCTGAAGGAAGGGGACGAAGTCACCGTGACAGAAGGTGTACTGCCCAGTAATTATTATTATACAATCGATCCTTCTCTTGCCATGTCGGGAAATTTTCCATTCAGGGAGAGAATGCTTGCAAGAAAGGGAAAAGTAGTGAGTGTGATTGAAAATGAACGGGGATTCTATGTGACCGCAGAATTTGAAGACTAAGAAACAAAGTGGAGGAGTAAATATTATGTTAACTAAAGTGTCTACAACAAAAGCACCGGCAGCTATCGGGCCTTATTCCCAGGGAATTATTGCAAACGGATTCTTGTTTGCATCAGGTCAGATTCCGATCATACCAGAAACAGGGGCAATCGCAGAGGGTGACATTACCGTTCAGGCACAGCAGGTCATGAAGAATGTGGGAGAAATCCTGAGGGAAGCAGGAACCGATTATGAAAGTGTCGTTAAGACCACCTGTTTTCTTGCAGAAATGTCTGATTTTGCAGCCTTTAACGGAGTCTATGAGAAGTATTTTACAGGCAAACCTGCCAGAAGCTGTGTTGCAGTGAAGGAGCTTCCCAAGAATGTGCTCTGCGAAGTAGAAGTCATTGCGGTTGTGAAATAGCTATGAATAATATTATATTAATTGGAATGCCGGGTTCCGGTAAAAGTACAGTAGGTGTGGTGCTTGCTAAAAAGCTGGGCCGCCAGTTTATAGATTCGGATCTGGTCATTCAGGAAAAATGCGGAAAACTGCTTTACCAGCTCATAGAGGAGAGGGGCGAGGCAGGTTTTCTTATGCTTGAAAATGAAATCAATGCGGGTATCCAGGCGAAGAGTGCTGTGATTGCTACGGGCGGAAGCGCAGTTTATGGAAAAGAGGCCATGGCTCATTTTAAAGAAATCGGGCAGGTGGTTTATTTAAGTCTGCCTTATGAGGAGCTTGAAGAGCGACTGGGTGATCTGCATGAACGCGGAGTGGTGCTGAAAGAAGGCTATACCTTAAAGGATTTATACAAGGAGAGAGTGCCTTTGTATGAAAAATATGCAGATATTGTGATTCAGTGCAGCGGCAGGAACATTCGCAGTGTAATGGAAGAAATTGCAGCATGGGAGGACAAATGAAAAAAGTATCTTTGAAAAGCAGTTTACTGTTATTTCTTGCCGCATCCATATGGGGTGTGGCTTTTGTGGCGCAAAGTGTGGGCATGGATTACATGGGTCCCTTTTCCTTTATGGGAGCCAGATCTCTGATGGGATGTTTAGTGCTGCTGCCCATGGTATATTTCCGCAGGAAGAAGGACAGAGAAAGGAACATCAAACGGGCAGACCTTAAAATCACATTGCTTGGGGGCTTCTGCTGCGGACTGGCATTGTGTGCAGCTTCTCTTTTCCAGCAGTTTGGCATCCTGTATACCACAGTGGGAAAGGCAGGCTTTATCACCACTTTATATATTATTATTGTTCCCATTATGGGTATTTTTTTGGGAAAGAGAGCTTCCGGTAAGGTATGGATAGGCGCTGTGATTGCTGCCTTTGGGATGTACCTTCTGTGTATGAGTGAGCGCCTTGCCCTGGGTAAGGGAGATACTCTTGTGTTTATCTGTGCAATCCTGTTTTCCGTACATATTCTGGTGATTGATTACTTTTCACCTAAGGCAGATGGGGTGGAACTGTCCTGTATCCAGTTTTTAACGGCAGGTGTCGTCAGCAGTGTGCTTGCCCTGATTGTGGAAAAGCCAGTGCTGGGTAATTTTATTGACGGAATCATTCCTCTGGCTTATGCCGGAATCATGTCCAGTGGCGTGGCATATACGCTTCAGATTGTGGGGCAGAAGGATATGGACCCGACCATCGCTTCTTTGATTTTGTCTATGGAATCTGTGGTTTCTATGCTGGCAGGCTGGGCAATTTTAGGACAGGCGCTAAACGGCAGAGAGCTGCTGGGATGTGCGCTGGTGTTTGGAGCAGTGATTTTGGTTCAGCTGCCAGATAAGAAGAGCTCAAAAGAATAATAAAGAATAAAAATTAAAAAAGAAAGCATAATAATCCATGAAAACAATCCGGCAGAAAACTGCCATAAAGGAGGTTATCATGGATTATTTTAATGCATTCTGGGTAGGCGGAGTTATTTGTGCTCTGGTACAGATCTTGATGGAAAAGACGAAAATGATGCCGGGAAGAATCATGGTGCTATTGGTATGTCTGGGAGCGTTGATTAGTGTGTTTGGCTGGTATCAGCCTTTTGTGGATTTTGCAGGTGCAGGCGCCTCCGTACCGCTTCTTGGGTTTGGAAATGTGCTTATGAAGGGAGTAAAGGAGGCAGTGGATCAGGAAGGGTTTATGGGCTTATTTACAGGAGGCTTTAAGGCCGGTGCAGTGGGAACCAGTGCTGCTCTAATATTCGGATATCTTGCGAGCCTCATTTTTAACCCTAAAATGAAGAAATAGGTAGTACATGACAGATGAAGAAGAATGCGGTATACTTGCCTTGTGAGTATTTTCTACGGGAAGCAGAGCTCCCGTGGGAAAAATAAACGACATAAGTGTCAGGGAGATAAAATGATTAAAGACAGATTATGTAAACTTAGATTAGAAATGAAAGCGGCTGGGATTGACTGTTATCTGATACCTACATCAGATTTCCATGACAGTGAATATGTCAGCAGCTTTTTTATGGTAAGGAAATTTTTCAGCGGATTTACCGGTTCTGCCGGAACCCTTGTGGTGACAAAGGATAGAGCTGTGCTTTTTACTGATGGGAGATACTTTATTCAGGCAGAGCAGGAGCTTGCGGGCACTGGCATCCAATTAATGAAAATGGGAGAGCCGGATGTGCCTACCTTAATCCAGTATCTGGAAAGACAGCTGGGAGAGGGAGAATGCCTTGGTTTTGATGGCAGAGTGGTGATGGCAGATGATGCAGAACAATATGAGGAGATTCTGCAAAGGAAAAAAGTACGCATCTGTTGGGACAGGGATCTGGCAGAAAAGATCTGGCTGGATCGCCCAAAGCTTGTACACCATCCGGTTTTTCGCCTTGAAGAATGCTACAGCGGGGAGGGAACTGCCTCAAAAATTGCCAGAGTGAGAGAAAAAATGGAGTCAGAAGGGGCAGATGCCCATATTTTGGCCACCCTTGATGATATTGCATGGCTGCTCAATATCAGGGGTAATGACGTGGAAAGCTGTCCGGTGGTACTTGCATTTTGTATAATCACCATGGAACAGGTATTTCTTTTTGCAGATTCAGAGAATCAGAATGCATGGTCATATGAGATGAAGCAGTATTTGAAGGAGATGGGTGTAACCTTTTTAAATTATGATGATTTCTATGGGTATCTATCTAAGCTTCAAAACAAACGGATTTTGTTGTGCAAGGCAAGAATCAGCTGTCGTCTTAGCAAGGAGCTTTTGCCCGGCACCCAAATCATTGACAGACCTAATCCCACTTCTTTGATGAAGGCAGTGAAGAATCAGACAGAAATAGAAAACTTAAGAAAGGCTCATCTGAAGGATGGAATTGCGGTTACCCGCTTTATGTACTGGCTGAAACAGAATGTAGGGAAAATTCCTATGGATGAGGTGAGTGTTGCAGAATTTCTTGAATCCCTGCGGAGAAAGGAGCAGGATTTCATAGAGTCCAGCTTTGATACCATCTGTGCTTACGGGGCAAATGGAGCCATTATTCACTATAGTGCTTCGCCGGATGCCTGTGCGGAGATTAAGCCGGAAGGGCTTCTTATGGTGGACAGCGGCGGACATTATCTGCAGGGTTCCACAGATGTGACCAGAACCTTTGTGCTCGGACCGGTGACGGAAGAAATGAAAAATCATTTTACACTGGTGCTGCGAGCTATGTTGAGCCTTAAGACCAGCCGGTTCCTTTATGGATGCAGAGGGGTTAATTTGGATATCAAGGCAAGAGAAGTGCTCTGGGAGCAGGGGCTGGACTACAAGCATGGCACAGGACATGGTGTGGGATATCTTTTGAATGTGCATGAAGGACCTAACAGCTTTCGGTGGAAGCTGATGCCCAACTATCAGGATAATGCAGTGTTGGAGGAGGGAATGGTTACTACCGATGAGCCGGGTATTTATATAGAAGGAAGTCATGGCATTAGAATCGAGAATGAGCTTCTTTGCAGAAAGGGGACGAAGAATGAGTATGGTCAGTTCATGTACTTTGAGGATTTAACCTGTGTCCCTATCGATTTGGACGGCGTGGAGCTTTCCCTCCTTGGAGAAGTGGACAAAAAGAGGCTGAATGCTTACCATCAGGAGGTCTATGAGAGACTTGCCCCTTATTTTCAGGGGGAGGAGCTTGTATGGCTCCGACATACTACCAGAGAAATATGACGAAAAGAGGAAAAATATGATACCTGAAATCAATATAGATCAAAAAGGGATTTTAAAGAATATCACCTGTTTTGCCCTGGATATGGACGGAACCATTTATCTGGGAAATAGGTGGATTGATGGAGCAAAGGAATTCTTAAGTGCAGTGGAGAGCGCAGGTAAGAACTATATCTTTCTTACCAATAACTCTTCCAAAAATCCTCAGGCGTATGTAGAAAAGCTTGGGAAAATGGGACTGAAAGTGGGAACTGACAGAATTGTCACTTCTGGACAGGCAACCATTGCATATCTGAAAAAGAACTTTCCGAAAAAGAGAGTCTATCTTTTGGGCAATGAGCTTCTGAAAGAAGAATTTGAAGAGGAAGGAATTTTATTGGATACAAAGCAGCCGGAGGTTGTGGTGGTAGGCTTTGACACTACCCTTACCTACGAAAAAATGTGCAGGGTATGTGATCTGGTAAGAGAGGGGCTGCCCTATGTCTCCACCCATCCTGATTATAACTGTCCCACGGAAACAGGATTTATTCCAGATGCCGGAGCCATCCATGCCTTTATTCATGCATCGGCTTTCCGCTATCCTGACCACATTATCGGGAAACCCAACGGGGATATTATGGATTATCTGGCAGAACGTGCCGGTGTGTCCAAGGATCAGACGGCAATGGTAGGGGATCGACTGTATACGGATGTGGCAGCAGGGGTAAATAACGGTTACACCGGAATTCTGGTGCTCAGTGGGGAAGCAGGCATGAAGGATGTGGAAACCTCCAACGTGATCCCTAATTTAATCTTTGACTCTGTGAAAGAGATGATACCTTACTTATAAAGGGAGCATATGGGTTTACATAACAGGAGAGAGTATGGGTTTACAGTTTTATTTTGGCGGCTCAGGAGCTGGAAAGAGCAGACAACTTCATAGAGATATTACAGCATGGGCGAGAAAGGAGCCGGAAAGAAATTTTCTTTTTCTGGTACCGGATCAGTTTACCATGCAGACCCAGGTGGATCTGGTAAATGCCAGCGACTGCGGTGGGATTATGAACATTGACGTGCTCAGCTTCGGACGTCTTTCACACCGCATCTTTGAGGAAACCGGGTATGGGCAGAAGCCGGTGCTGGATGATACCGGAAAGAGTCTGGTGCTACGAAAGGTTGCAGCATCTCTTAAGGAGGAGCTTCCGGTAATCGGCAGGAATCTGAATAAGCTTGGTTATATTCATGAAGTAAAGTCGGCAATTTCAGAGTTTAAGCAATATGGTCTTGGAACAAAAGAGGTGGGAGCGCTTGCACAGTTTGCAAAGGGGCGTGGAGCCCTGTACTATAAGCTGAAGGATTTGGAAGTGATCTATCAGGGCTTTTCTGACTACATACGGGACCGTTTTATTACCACGGAAGAGACACTGGAGCTTTTGACAAGGGCTGTAGGAAAGTCTGAGATTATCAGAGACAGTGTCATTGTGTTTGATGGTTTTACAGGGTTTACCCCTATACAATACCGATTGATTCAGGAGTTGTTAACGCTGACTGAAAGGGTCATCGTTTCTATAACGATTGATATGAAAGAAGATCCCTTTCAAATGGGTGGAGAGCAGGAGCTTTTTTACCTGAGTAAAAAAACAGTTGGTGATTTGTGCCGCCTGGCAAAGAAAGCGGGAATTGAAAGAACAGATGATATTTTTATCAAAAATGTTCCATTACCGAGATTTAAGGATAACGAAGAGATGGCTCATTTGGAAAAGCACCTGTTTCGCTATCCTATCGTACCTTTTCAGGAGGAGAAGAACCACAGTATCTATCTGACCGAAAGCCCAAGTCCGGCAAAGGAAGTACGACAGGTCTGCATTCAAATTAAGAAGCTGGTATTGGAGGAAGGGTATTGCTATCGGGATATTGCAGTGGTAACAGGAGATCTGGAAACCTACGGAGACTATTTTGAACGGGAAGCGTTGGTGTATGATATTCCCATCTTTATGGACCGTACCAGAGGACTTTTGCTGAATCCTTTTATTGAGTATATCAGAAGTGCACTTAAGGTAGTGTTGAATGATTTTTCTTATGAAACGGTGTTTCATTATCTGCGCTGTGGTTTAAGCGGCTTTACGCCGGAGGAAATTGACCCGTTGGAAAACTATGTACTTGCCCTTGGAATTCGGGGGAAGAAGAAATGGAGTCAGGGCTTTGTCAGAAAGGAGCACCAGGAGCCAGAATTTCTCGCTCAGTTAAATGACGTCAGGGAACGACTGATGGAACAGCTTGCTCCTTTGCTTGAAAGGAAGAAGACAGCAGGAGAGCTGGTCAGACTTTTGTATGATTTTATTGTGGCTGGAAGGATTCAGGAGAAGCTGGCAGGCTATGAACAGTATTTTCGGGAAAATGGCGAGCCGGAGCGTGCCAGAGAGTATGCCCAGATTTATCGCCTTGTGATGGAGCTTCTGGAGCAGATTATAGCGCTTCTTGAGACAGAGCCAATGTCCCTGCAGGAGTTTGCGGACATTCTGGATGCCGGCTTTGGAGAAATCGAGGTGGGAACCATTCCGGGAAGTGTGGACAGAATCGTAGTCGGGGATATGGAACGAAGCCGATTAAAGCAGGTAAAAGTATTGTTTTTCCTGGGAGTAAATGATGGGAACATTCCAAGAAGCGGCTCAAAAGGGGGAATTATTTCTGATATTGACAGAGAATTTTTGCAGCAGTCGGAATTTGAACTTGCCCCTACGCCAAGACAACAGATGTATATCCAGAGATTATATTTGTATATGAACCTGACGAAGCCTTCCCAGCGGCTGTATCTTTCTTATGCAAGAATGAACAGTCAGGGCAAAAGTATTCGTCCCTCTTACTTAGTGGATACTATAAGAAAGCTTTTTCCTGGAATAGAAGTCAAAAAAACAACCGTTATTGAAAACTCGCTGGAGCAGCTCGTGGGAAAAAGGGACGGTCTGACTCTTCTTGCAGAAGAGCTTCGGGACTATGCGCTGGGAAGAGAAGGAGCCTTAAACCAAAAGGAGTTAAGTTCCCTATACCAGCTATATGAAAAGGATGAAGAGTATGGTGCCTATGTGGAAAAGCTGTCAGATGCAGCCTTTGCATGGTATCAGCATAAACCTCTTGCAAGAGTGGTGGCAAAGGCACTGTACGGAAGTATGCTGGAAAACAGCGTCAGCCGTTTGGAAAAATATGCAGCCTGTGCTTATGCACATTTCCTGCAATACGGTCTATCCTTAAAAGAGCGGGAAGAATTCAGCTTTGAGCAGGTAGATCTGGGGAATATTTTTCATGGAGTGCTGGAAATTTTTGCAGGAAAACTTTCAAAAAATGGATATACATGGTTTGACTTCCCGGAAGAGGAGGGGGACAGGCTGCTGAAGGAGGCATTAGACGAGAGTACCACTGCTTATGGGGAGACAATTCTATACAGTAACGCGCGTTATGAATATATGACAGAACGGATGTTTCGTATTTTGAAGCGCACCATCAGGACACTGAAGGCGCAGCTTAGAGAAGGTGATTTCACTCCGGCTTCCTTTGAAATGTCTTTTTCCAGGGTGGAGGAACTGGAATCGGTAAATATTGCCTCGTCTGAAGTGGAGAGGATGCGTCTGAAAGGACGAATTGACCGAATTGACACCTACGAGGATGAGGAGCATGTTTATGTGAAGGTCATTGACTATAAATCAGGGAGTCGGAAGTTTGATCTGGCAGCCTTGTACTATGGGCTTCAGTTACAGCTTGTGGTGTATATGAATGTGGCATGTGAAGCAGAACAGAAAAAGCACCAGGATAAGGAAATCGTTCCTGCAGCGCTTCTTTACTATCATGTGGATGATCCCATGGTAAAAACGGAAGAAGCTTTGACGCAGGAAGAAATTAACCGGGAGATCTTAAAGGAACTGCGAACTACCGGTATCGTCAATCAGGATGAAAAGGTGATTCAGCTGCTGGATAAGCATTTTACGGATAAATCTATGGTTGTTCCGGTGGAGCGAAAAAAGGACGGCAGCTTTTCGGTAAGATCCAGCATCATTGCCAAGGAAGACTATGAAGTGGTTTCCCAGTTTGTAAACCATAAAATCAGGCAGTTTGGAAGAGAAATTCTTGAAGGTAATATAGCGGTCAACCCCTGTGAGCAGGGTGGAAGGTCATCCTGCACCTATTGTGCTTATAAGGGAGTCTGTGAATTTGAGGAAAAGATACCGGGATATGATGTGCGTATACTGGAAGGGCTGCCGGAGGAAGAGCTGCTAGGCAAGATGAAGGACGAAATTTCTAAGGAAGGAAACAGATAATGGCAGTTGTGTTTACCCCTGAACAGAAAAAGGTAATTGAATTAAGAGACAGAAATATTCTGGTTTCAGCTGCAGCAGGCTCTGGAAAAACAGCTGTTTTGGTGGAGCGTATCGTAGGGATGATAACGGATGAAACCCATCCGGTGGATATTGACCGCCTTCTGGTGGTAACCTTTACCAATGCAGCGGCAGCAGAAATGAGAGAGAGAATCAGTCTTGCAATCAGCAGACGCCTGGAGGAAGAGCCGGGCAATCTGCATTTACAAAAGCAGGCTTCGCTCCTTCATAATGCTCAGATCACTACCATTGACAGCTTCTGTCTGTTCGTAATCAGAAATAATTTTAATGAAATAGGATTGGATCCGGGCTTTCGTGTGGCAGATGAAGGTGAATTAAAGCTCCTTAGACAGGATGTGATGACTGAGCTTTTGGAGGAACAGTATCAGGAGCGTTCAAAGGCGTTTACAGACTGCGTGGAATATTTTACCGGAGGCAGCAACGATAAGCTTTTGGAGGAATATATCAGCAAGCTGTATGAATTTTCCATGAGTTATCCATGGCCGGAAGACTGGATTAGTCAATGCATGGAGGACTATAAGATAACGACTGTAAGTGAACTTGAGAATGCGGTTTGGTGCAGATATTTGGTTCACTACATTGGAACCATTGTTCATGAATGCAGGAACTCTATGGATGCAGCAATCAAAATCTGTGAAAGACCGGACGGACCCTATATGTATGGCCAGATGCTGGAGACAGAAAGGGAGATGTTGGAAGCTCTCCTTAAACCGGATTCCCTTCAGGAATATTATGAAGCCTTTGAGAAGATTAGCTTCGGAAGGCTGCCTGCAAAAAAGGACGATTCGGTAAATCCGCTGTGCAGGGAAAAGGTACAGCAGCTTAGAAAGGAAATCAAAAAACAGCTGGAGGATCTGCGAACCTCTTTTCTCCTTCTTTCCCCACAGCAAGTGGTGGAGCGAATGAAAGGAGCAGCTTATAGTGTGGAGGAGCTTTTAAGGCTGGTGCTTGCCTATAAGGAAAAGCTGGATGCAAAAAAGCGCAAGGAGAATATTATTGATTTCCACGATATGGAGCACTTTGCATTACAGATTTTAATTAGCAGAGATGAAAATGGTAATCGGGCACCTTCTCCGGCAGCCAAAGAATATCGGCAGCATTTTCATGAGATTCTGATTGATGAATATCAGGACAGCAACCTGGTGCAGGAGCTTTTATTAAGCAGTATTTCGGGCGAAGACGAGGGCAATTATAACCGATTTATGGTGGGGGATGTAAAACAGAGCATTTATAAGTTCCGATTGGCACGTCCCGAACTTTTTATTGAAAAATACAACTGTTATTCTAAAGAAGATTCCAATTGTCAGCGGATTACCCTGCATAAAAATTTTAGAAGCCGCCATCAGGTGCTTGACAGTGTCAATGCATTGTTTTACCGGATTATGGGAAATGCCCTTGGAGGAGTGGAATATGACGAGGAAGCTGCCCTCTATCCGGGAGCAGCTTACCCGGAAAAACAAGGGGACGTCTCCTATGACACAGAATATATGGTGATGGGGAAAAATGAGGCTTCTAAGCTTACGGTAAGAGAGCAGGAAGCGACCCTGATTGCTGGAAAAATAAGAGATTTATACCGGGATTTTCAGGTAACTGACAAGGAGACAGGACAACTGAGACCTGTGAGATACAGTGATATGGTAATTCTGCTTCGAACCACTACCGGTTGGGCAGATGAATTTAAAAATATTCTTGAAAAGGAGGGAATTCCGGCTTATGTGGCATCACGCACCGGTTATTTTCAGGCAGTAGAGATTAAAGTGCTGCTACAGCTCCTTCGTGTGATTGACAACCCCCTTCAGGATATTCCGCTTTATGGTACCTTGAAATCCTTTTTCGGTGGCTTTACGGAGGAAGAAATTGCAGCCATACGCAGCCAGGATAAAGATCGTTCCCTGTATGAGCTTCTGGTCGACTATGATGGTCCGTTGCGGGAGCGGATACAGGAATTTCTGGCTCAGTTAACAGATTACAGGCGTAAAACCACCTATACACCTATCCATAAGCTGATACAGCAGATTCTCTGGGATACTGGATATCTGGACTATGTAACTGCCCGTCCGGGGGGAGAGCAGCGCAGGGCAAATGTGGAAATGCTTCTGACCCGTGCAGCAGAATTTGAGAAAACCAGCTATTATGGACTCTTTCATTTCCTAAGATATATGGAACAGCTTGAAAAGTATGAGGTGGATTACGGCGAAGCAGATGTGATGGATGAAAATGCGGATGTGGTGCGCATTATGAGCATTCATAAGAGCAAGGGATTAGAGTTCCCGGTATGCTTTGTTGCAGGGCTTTCTAAGAAATTTAACATGCAGGATGCCAGTGGCAGGCTGATTGCGGATATTGATATGGGTGTTGGTGTGGATTATATTGACAGTGCTTTAAGAATGCAAAGCCGTACGCTTAAGAAGAATGCAGTGGCGCTGAAGATGAAGCTGGATGCGCTGGGGGAAGAAATGCGGATTCTCTATGTTGCCATGACCAGAGCGAAGGAAAAATTAATTCTTACATCAATGATTCCAGATGTGGAAAAATTCAGGGAGAAAATGGAGCAGAACCGGGAATTTCAAAGGGAAGAACAGCAGGATGAGGTGGCATTTTCTGTACTTGCCGGTGCTTCCTGTTATCTGGACTTTGTTGTTCCGGGACTGATGCATTGCACTAATCAGATTCAGCTAATCAGTCAGGAAGAGATTCTGACCAAGGATATTAAGGATGCAGCTCTGGAAATTGATCGGAAGCAGAGGCTCCTTTTGAAGGCAAAAGCAATGAAGGAAGTGACCGGACAAGATAATGAATTTATGACAATTTTGTCGGAAAAATTTGGCAGAACCTATCCTTATCAGTATCTTTCTAATTTATTTGTAAAAACTACTGTGTCGGAACTGAAGAAAAGGGCAATGCATGGTTTACCCGAACAGTCAACAGTGGAAAACGAAGCATTTACAAGAGCTCTGTTTGAAGAACCGGAGGTAGTTCCCTATATCCCTTCCTTTATCAGCAGTAAAGAAGGAATGTCGGGGACAGATCGAGGAAGCGCCTATCATAAAGTAATGGAGCTTTTGGACTTTGCAGCAATCAGGGAAAGCATGACAGAAAACGATATGGAGAAAGAAATCAATGGTCAGCTGGATTCTTTTGTAATGGAAGGACGTCTTAGCAGTCAATGGCGGGAAAGTGTTTCTGTTTCTAAAATTGTAAGATTCCTTGAAAGTGACCTTGCCAAACGGATGGCACAGTCCGCATCTAAGGGACTGCTTAGAAGGGAACAGCCCTTTGTGCTGGGGCTTAGGGCAAGCAGATTGGGGGGAGAATTTCCAGACAGTGAGCAGGTGTTGATTCAGGGGATTATTGATGTCTTTTTTGAGGAAGAGGGCAAGGTTGTTGTAGCTGATTATAAAACCGATGCGGTTAAGACCTCGGAGGAACTGGTAAAAAGGTATCAGGTGCAGCTGGATTACTACAGTGAGGCGCTTATGAGGCTGACCGGAAAAGAAGTGACGGAAAAAATTATATATTCTTTTGCACTGGGCAGAGAGATTATGTTATACTGATTTTGAAAAAACAAATGAGGAGGATTTATCATGAAATTGAAATTTGGTATTAAAGAAGTAGTTGCCATTGGTATCGGAACAGCGTTATTCGTTGCGCTAACGGAAATCCAGATTCCCACTCCTATTCCGAATACCTATTTACAGCCCCGTATGGCAATCATGGCTTTCCTGGCAGCAGTATTTGGACCTGTGGTTGGCGGTATTGTAGGACTTTTAGGTCATGCACTGGGTGATGCAATGTTCTATGGAAGCGTATGGTGGAGCTGGGTATTCCCAGATGCAGTGGTTGGTCTTGCCATTGGTGTGTTTGCTTCCAAATTTGCGGTAAAAGAAGGTGGTTTTGGAAATACAAAGACAATTGTATTATTTAATGTGGTTCAGGTAATTGCAAATGCAGTTGCATGGATTCTGGTAGCTCCTATTCTTGATATTCTGATCTATGCAGAGCCTGCAAATAAGGTATTTGTACAGGGTGCATGGGCGTTTGTTGGCAATATCATTATTATCGGTATTCTGGGCACGCTGCTCTGCGTAGGATATTCAGCAATCGGTGCGAAGTCTTCAAGCCTTACCAAAGAGGATTAATCATGGAGCCTATTATCGATTTTAAAGATTTTTCATTTAAATATCGAGCACAGGTAGAACCGACTCTCCGGGACATCAATCTTAAGATTATGCCCGG